>JAOZQN010000147.1 GCA_029932195.1 Bacteroidales bacterium
CATCAATACAGAATATTTATATTTTTCAACAAAATACGTTATAATCAGGATTTTTTGAAATCCAAAAACCTAATTCACTTGAATATAAGAGCTTGCTTTTTCTTAATTTATTAAAAACCTAATTTTCCAACCTCCTTATAAGTTCTATTTTAATTTTTTTCTACCCCCCGAAATGACGTTGTTTTAAATAATCAACGTTGTAAATTCTTGATATAGAAATACTTTTAACCTATTTTTGCATTATAATTTGAAATAGATTCCTTAAGTAGCAAAAAGACCAAAACAAACTTTAAACTTATAAAAGGTGTGTTAGTTTTACTACGAAATAAATCTACACATCTTTTTTTTATTCACTTTTTAAATTTATTTATCATGAAAAAAGTAATGATTGTTTTTATCGCAATAATGTTTGCGACGGTTAGTATGAGTTTTATACTCAACAACGATGGAAGTAAAGTAAGCCCAGAAAGTAAAAACTCTTGCACTGTAACAGTAACCTATAGTAGTGGTTCACCTGCATCGAGTGTAAAAGTTGGTTATGAAGTGGGAGGAGGAATGTCTTGTGTTGGAGGAGGAACTGCCGGATATACAGATAGCAACGGAGAAGTTACAGTAGAATGGAGCGACGGTTGTAAATGCACATACATTTATGTAGATGGAAGGTCGCACAAAGGACCTTTTGAAGATGGAGGAAGCTATACTTTTTCAAAATAGTATCTTTAATTATAATTGTTATATTGTTAAAAAATAGCATTTTGACAATATAACAATTTAAGGAACACAAATTATTTATTAATCGTTTAAAAAATAAAACAATGAAAAACATTTTAAAAATAGGAAGTCTTTTTTTATTCATCTTGTTTTTTAGCTCTTGCTTTAAAGGTGTAGAACCATCTTATTTTATTTGTGAAGTTGATGGTGTGAGTTGGAATGCAGAAAATGGAGGCTCAGCAATAAGCGATGGAAAGGTTGTTGGTTTTACAGGAAAGGCAACAGATGGTAGTTATTTGAATTGGTATCTTACACTTGAGGAAGGAGAAATTTTGGAGGAAAAAGAATATCAAGTGCTTGACGATGTAACGCCAATATTAGCAACTTATTGCGATGAGATAGGTAGCGGAGGAAACTGCATTGATGCTAAAGGTAATTATTCTACTGGAGATAAATCTGTTGTTGGAGTTATTGAAATAACAAAAATAACAAAAGATATAGTAGAAGGCACTTTTGAATTTACTCTTGGAACAGTGGATATCAAAAAAGGTGAGTTTAAATTATACTACACTGAAATATAGCAACTTAATTAATGTTTAGATACGTTCAGAATGAGCGTATCTAATTTTATTAACTTTAAAAACAAATTATAATATGAAAAAATATATACTAATGATTAGTGTTAAAAACAATAAAATTCAAAAATTATGACAAAAATTAAATTACTAAGTATTTTATTTCTCGTATTCATTTTCACATCATGCACGGATGAAGAAAAAGTATTATACGAAAAAACAAAACAGACGAATACAAGTTCATCGTATCAAGAATATTTGAGCAAATACGCAGCGGGAAAGTATAAAGTAGAGATACAAGATAGTCTAAATTTGCGACTTGAAGAAGAAATTTTTGAAAAAGCAGAAAATAAAAATACAATAAAATCTTATGAAAAATATTTGACTGATTATAAACAAGGACGGTTTATACAAGAAGCACAGGATAGTATTTATTTCAAAAAAGAAATAATTGTATTTGATACCGCAATACAAAAAATGAAAATTGAAGCTTTTCAAATTGTAATTGATAGTTTTTCAAAAGGGAGGTATGTTGATAAGTCAAAGTATTATATTGATAGTTTGCAACAAATTTTAGCAGTAATTGTAAAAGAAAAAGAAATTACAAGATTGAAAAAAGATGTAAAAAAAGAAGAGAATAAAACTAATAATTCTAATACAAAACTTACAGGTTCATTTACTGACTCACGTGATGGTAAAATATATAAAACTATAATAATTGGTAACCAAGTTTGGATGGCGGAAAATCTTGTTTTCAAAGCCAATAGTGGTTGTTTAGTATATAGTAATCAAAGTGAAGTGGAAAAATATGGATATTTGTATAACTGGAAAATGGCAAATAAAGTATGTCCAAATGGTTGGCATTTACCAAGTGATTCTGAATGGACAACTCTCACGAACGAACTTGGAGGCGAAAATATTGCTGGAAGCAAACTTAAAAGTGTAACTGACTGGAAATTACACGAAGGCAAAAATTATGGAAATAATATTAGCGGATTTTCTGCTTCTCCTGGTGGCGGCGATTATGGAGGTTTCTTTACTAACGGTTTTATAGGTCGTGATGGTTGGTGGTGGACTTCTACAACACATACGGAGCGTCACCCTAATGTGGCTTTTGATCGCGGCCTCAATTATACAAAAAATGAGATTCATAGAAATTCGAATCATAAATTAAGTGCTCATTCTGTCCGTTGCATTCAAAATTAATCTTATAAAAATAAACAACTTAAAAATAAATACAATGAAAAAAATAACAATTACTACAATAATTATTTTAACAAGTTTACTAAACGTATTTTCTCAAAATGAGATTGATGATTTTACCGACAGTAGGGATAATAAATCATATTTCACTGTGAAAATTGACAGCCAAACATGGATGGCTCAAAACTTGAACTATGATACTGAAAAATCATTTTGGCACAATAATGAAAGTGGCTATGGTGCTTATTTTGGGAAACTTTATAAGTGGGAAGATGCTCAAAATGTTTGTCCTGATGGTTGGCATTTGCCTTCATTAGAGGAGTGGTCAACTTTAATAGAACACGAAACAGGCGAAAATAAAAATGCGTATATTCAATTATCAAAAGGAGGTAAGTCTGGATTTAATGCTAGCTTAGGAGGATTTACTGAAAATGGCAAATATTTTGATCTTGGAGGCGAAATAGGTGCTTATTGGACATCTACATCAACCGAAGCAAGTGAAGATATTGCTTTTTCAATTAATTTTAGTAGTTTTAGTAATGACACATATGTAGATTATAGCGGAAAAGTCTTAGCAATGTCTGTAAGATGTGTAAAGAATAAATAAAATGAAATATCTAATAATAAATATGTTATGGTTCTTTTTGTTGAGTAATATTTTTGCACAAACACCTAATTGTATATCTGGCGATTGTCTTAATGGAGAAGGTAAAAGTGAATATTTTGATGGAACACTTCGGATTGTATATACAGGGAGCTTTTTGTCAGGAAAAAAAGATGGATATGGGGTGTATTATTATAAATCAATGCAAATAAAAGAGAAGTATGATGGAAGTTGGAAAAATGACAAAAAACATGGCTTTGGTAAGTTTACATATATTGCTTCAAATACAATGGGCGAGAAAATTAATGATTTCATCTATGAAGGCGAATTTGCAAATAATGAATTTCACGGAAAAGGATATTATATAAATAATTTGAAGAATAAAAAATTTAATTGTGTTTTTAATAATGGTAAACTTATATCGGTAGAAGATACAATAAAATATGGTGGAGGACTTTATTATTTTGGATTTTTCAATATTGGAGGTAAAGCGATACGTAATGGTTTAGGAACTTTATATATAACAGATAAATCAAAAATAGTATGCGAATGGAAAGATAATTTTATTTTTGGACAGGCTGAATACTTTTATGATGATGGAGGCTATTATATTGGTAATTTATTTATTGACACACTTGACAATGATGTTGCAAAACGTATCGGTTTTGGTAAATATACAACTCCAGATGGAGATAAGATTGAAGGCTATTTTTCTAATAATTTATTAAATGGTAAAACAACAATGTTTTTTCAAGATGGAAATAAATTTGAATGTAATTATAAAAATGGGAAAGCAAACGGTAATGGAATATATAGCTATGAAAATGGAGATGTATTCAAATGTGTTTATCAAAATGACGAGCGAAATGGAGAAGGAAAGTATATTTTCAGAAATGGTGGTAGTGAGTCTGGACGTTGGGTAAATGGAAAAAAAGAAGGTTTTTTTTTAATTAGAAATTACAATTTTATAGGAATAGAAGTTTATCGTGCTACTGTATTTTTTGAAAATGGAAATGAAATATCAAGAGACGTAGAAATAGATGCTTCTGCATACGTCGCTGATAATTATGAAGACAATGATGATATAAACGAAAATGATATAGACAATACATTTTATGATGACTCAGATAATAGTATCAGTTTAAAAATAGTTAATTTTAATCTTGACAAAAGTAACTATTGCAATGGCAGTTGCGACAGGTATATTATTACTTTTAATCAAGATGTAGATGGATCGAACGAATGGGATTTGAGCAAAAATCAAATTTATGTTTATCGTAAACATAATGGAGAATGGTATTCGTCAAGTAGCTTAATTACTTCGTATATTGCACATGATAAGAGCGATGTGGAAAAATGGGCTATTGATAAGTATTCTAACTAATCTTTTTTGAAAAACAATAATGAGTTCACTCTATTAGGTGTGTTTTTGTCAAAATAAAGTCGGATACAAATTTAAAAAACACAATGGAAATATTCCATTGCACTTATTGTAAATGAGTATTTTAAAATTTGCATATATCGTAGAGTTTGGCAAAAAGATACTTATTGGAGTGGACTCAATAATAAATTAAACTTAAAAATCATGAAAAATTATTACATTTTAATTTTGCTAATTTGTGTATCAGTTACTCATTTATTAGCACAAAAAAAAGTTTCGGTTGAAGAATACAAAAGCATAGCTATGGATATTCGAGATAATGATGCCGAAAGTGTGAAAAATCTTGTAAAAGATGGCTATTCTTTAGAGCCTCCTTCTGATTTTGAGTTCTCTCTTCTTACGGCAGCAGTTATGTTCGACCAACTTACAATTGCTCAATATTTAATAGATAATGGTGCAGATGTAAACTATGAAAATGGTTCTGGTATAGAAAAAACTTCAGTTTTAGGATATGCAATGCTTACAGAGTATCCATTAGAGTATGTAAAATTATTATTGAAAAATGGAGCCAACCCTAATTACAAAGAAGCCAGTGGGGTGTATATGATAGATAAAGCATTTAGCCTTAAAGATAACCGTATTATTTTTGCATTATTAAATGCAGGAGCAAATATTAACAACACTACATATATTGACGGTTGTAAATACTCAACCATAGGATTACTTTTATCATTACATTACGATTATTCCGCAGTAAAATTATTAATTGATGCAGGAGCAGATGTAAATTCTAAAATCTATTATTCTGAAAATATTACTATTTCTGTTCTCGATTTTGCAGAATATATCAATATAAATTCAGATATTGTAAAACTTTTAAAAAGTAGTGGAGCAAAAAATTTATACAATTCAAATTCTTCAAGTTCTACTAAATATTTGTCATTAAATAACATCTTTTCATATATTGGCGGAACAAATACGACTAATGCAAGTAAAGATTATTCTAATTCCTACAACTCAAATAAATATACAAACACGAATTTAGAAATTGTAGTTTTTAGTTTAGACAAAAGTAACTATTGCAATGGCAGTTGCGACAGGTATATTATTACTTTTAATCAAGATGTAGCTGGACCAAATGAGTGGGATTTAAAGAAAAACCAGATTTATGTTTATCGTAAGCACAACGGAGAATGGCATTCGTCAAGTAGCTTAATTGCTTCGTATATTGCACATGATAAAGATGATGTAGAAAAATGGGCAATAGAAAAATATTCAAATTAATTGAATTGATTTTAATAAAATTGTTGTGTTGCAAAAAAAAGGACGCATCATAACAATTATTAAATAATATTATCGTTGAGTAGTGGCACTAACTTAAAAATTGGAGTAATTATGCAAGAAGACACTAAACACAACGAAGCTTTGGTTACGCAGTCGTTTATGAAATTTATGAACGACAACGAATTTAAGCAAATAGAACCAGACACCCTATTAAGTTCTACATTTAAAACAACCTTTACTGTAAGTGGCGGTCCTAATTTTACAGAAAAATATTTATCTGAAAATAATAATTCATTAGCCAAAAACACCGCTGTTATTCAGCGATGTTTTAGGCACTGGGATATTGAGAATGTAGGAGATAAAAAACATCTCTCATTCTTTCACATGTTGGTAACTAATTCTTTTGATGGATATTCGAGAAAAGATATTTTTAAATTTCATTATTTATATCTTACAAAAGTTTTGAAATTAGAAAAAGAAAAGATATATTGCACTGTTTTTAAAGGAGGAATTGTTTTTGGACAAAAATTTCCAAAAGATGAAGAGGCTATTCAGATTTTGAATGCTCTTGGTTTTAAAGAACAACAAATAATATTGCTTGATGGTAGTGCTAATTTTGTAGCAAACACTGTTGAGCCAGTTGGCGGACCAAGAGTTGAACTCTTTTACAAAAGAGACAAAGAGGGGCTTTGCGATAATTGTATTGCAGGATTGTGTGAATGTGGAAAATATACAGAATTTTGGACACATGTTTTGTATAACATTTATGTTGATTTTGATAAAGAAACAGAGCGTTATACTTTTACCCCATTAAATAGAAGAAATTATGCCGCAGGTTTTGGACTGGAAAGATTATTAGTATTGCTAGACAACAAAGAAGATATACTAGAAACAAATAATATTAACGAAATAGTTTCTATTATTACAAAAAAACTTATAGCAGATAATGTTTACAATGAAGAGTTTAAAGATGATATTAAAATTATATCAGAATATTTGAGAGGTTTAATTTTTCTATCTTTTGATGGAGCAGAAAACTTAAACAACAGAAAATATAGAGGAAAGGTTTATATTTATAGAAAATTCTCGAGGGAAATATTTATTCTGTTAGATAAGATTAATTTAAGAAGCAATTCTTCGCTTATCTTTTTAATAAATGAAATTATAGATTTATACAAACTTACAAACAGCGAACTTTATTTGGAGAAGGAAGTTATAATTAATTATATAAAAAAAGGTAAAAAACGATATTTGAATAATAAATAGTAATTTACGCAAGGGTTGCCGAGTGGTTCAGGTTATAGTCTGCAAAACTATATACGGTGGTTCAAATCCATCCCCTTGCTCTTTTTTATTTTAACTAATCGTTTGTGTAATCTCATTCAAAACACTTTCAAGATACATTATTTTACTATCAACTACACTCTCATCTGAAAGGTGTTTGTGATATGGAAATGTTTTTATATTTTCCAGTGTGGTGCAGTATCATATCTAAAAATTAATTTGTTTTTTTTGTCCTGATAATGAAATTTGTATTTTCTACTTCCATCTAAAAAGAGATAATCTGTAACATGTAATTCAGATAAATTGTTGAAAATTATTTTTAATACTAATTGATAAGAAGCACCAGTTGTGCGGTATTTAATAACATTATAGTTTTTTATAAAATCTGAAAAATTATTAATAATCTGAATCATATTATCTTTTTTAATTGGTTCTTGTAATAATTTAAACTATCAAAAGAAAATTTCCAAGATAAATAATCATCATACTCTTCAATATTTTCTGAATTACTAATATTATTTATATAGTTTTCAAAATTTTTAAATGTTTTGTTGTATTTATGAGAATAATAATTAATTTCGCTTTTAAATTCCGAAATTTTATTATGAATTTTTAAAAGTAAAAATTCGTTTACCGCACCATTAACATTGTAATTTAATGATTTCAATATTGGATAAAAATTATTATTAATCGTAGTTTGCATATTTGTATATGTTTTTTTACAAATTTAAGAATTTTATTAAATAAAAACAAGATATTTACAAAAATAATTTGATGGAGTAAAAAGTAATGTTATCAAAAATACATTTATTTCCATATAAGTTAATTTTTTATATTTATAAAGTTATGAAAAAAATAATACTATTATCAATAATGCTTGTTATTCTTTCTGTTCCTGTTTTTTCTCAAACAACAATAAAAGATAGCTTGTTGCAGGAATTAACAACAGTAAAAAATGATACAGATAAAGTAATACTGTTAAATAATATAGGTAAAGAAATGTTTTATGAATATAATATGAAAGAAGCATATAATTATTATAATTCTTCTCTAACTTTAAGTCAGGAAATTGCTTACTATAAAGGAGAAGCTGCTGCATATAGTAATATTTCTATGATTTACTCTCAAAAAAATGATTTTGATAGTTGTGAATATTATGTAAATAAAAGCCTTAAAATTAATGAAAGTAATAATCTGCAAAATCAACTTGCCAATAATTATATTATACTTGGAACAACTAATGATTTAAAAGGTAATTATGATACTGCTTTTTATTACTACAAAAAAGCACTTTCTATTAAAGAAGATTTTAATGATGAAGAAGGAGTTGCAACTATAAATATGAATATTGGAATTTTATTTTATTTTAAAGGAGATTATAAACTATCCGA
Source organism: Bacteroidales bacterium (assembly GCA_029932195.1). Classification (GTDB taxonomy): domain Bacteria; phylum Bacteroidota; class Bacteroidia; order Bacteroidales; family JAOZQN01; genus JAOZQN01. The sequence continues at coordinate 8,434 of JAOZQN010000147.1, forward strand.
AGAATACTATTTAAAAGCAATAGGAGGTTTTAAAATGTTAGATAATTTAACCGCAGTTTATGAAAATATAGGAGTGCTGATGAGTTCACAAGCAAGATACGAAAAAGCTCTTTTTTATTATTTAAAATCATTACAATTAGCAGAAGAACTCAATAATAAAAAAGGTATTGTAAATATTAAAGGAAAGATTGGAGGTATTTATTTTAAACAAAAAGATTATCACGAGGCAAGAAAAATTTACGAAGAAGTAATTGAAATTTCATTAGAATTAGAAAACAAGAGTTCGCTTGTTTCTACAAATATGAATATTGCAGGAATATATATTGAACAAGAAAATTATAAACAAGCTGAGCCATACTTAAATAAAGGGTTATCTATTTCAAAAGAAATTGATCATTTACATACAATATTGTTATTCCAAATTTATCTATCTAAAGTATATCTTAAAACAGAACGGGTAAAAAAAGCAGAAGATTTACTAAATTTAATAAAAACAGATGTCTTACAGTTAAAGAATATACATGTTGATATTGAATTTGAATTAATATCGGGAGAAATAGAAACTTATAATAAAAATTATAAGAAAGCAAACGAACACTATATGATAGCCTTGGAAATAGGAAGTAATACAGCTGATTTACATAATATAAGAACAGCATACTTTAGGTTGTATAAAAATGCTAAAAAAGCAAAAAATTATAAAGAAGCTGTGTCTTTTGGCGAAAAACATTCTGCTTACAATGATAGTATTACTTCAAAAATAAACAAAGGAAAAATACTTGATATGCAAGCAAAATACGAAGTTGCAGAAAAAGAAATTAAAATAATAGAACAAGAAAAAGAAATACAATTACAACAAGCAGAAAATAAAATAAATAAAAGAACTATTTTTGGAATAACTGCAATAGCAATATTATTATTTATAGGAGCAATTATATATTATTTTCAAAAGCAAAAAACACAAAAACAAAAATACGAAAAACAGCTACTTCAAAAACAAGTAGAAACACAAGACGCAATAGAACAGGAACTCGCAAGTGAATTACACTCTGGTATGGGTAGCGAATTGGCTTCAATAATTCTTAATTTGGAAAATAAAAATACAGATAATAATTTATCAGAAGAAATAGGAAGGATAAAAATGCACTACAAAACTATACGTAGTAAGTCTCATCTGTTATCAATTCCAAATTTTATTCAAACCACGATAGAGGAAGAGATTAACGATGTTGCAACAACTTTTAGAACTAAAAACCAGAGTATTAACTGTAATATATTTTCAAAAAATGGTTGGGCAGATATTCACCCAATTATTCAGCAAAGTATTTATCGTATTACGCAGGAGCTGTTTACAAACACCACAAAACACGCCAATGCTACCGAAATAGATTTTCAACTAACAAGGCATCAAGAATACATAAGCCTAATGTATGAAGACAACGGAAGTGGATACAACCCAGATGAAATAAAACAAAATATGGGTTACAAAAAAGAAATAAAAGATAGAATAAACTACATAAAGGGTAATTTTACCGACGACAGCAAAAAAAATAAAGGAGCAAACTTATCATTTAATTTCCCAATAAATTATGAAAAATAAAACAAATATCCTTATTGCCGACGACCACCCATTTCTTATTGATGGAATATCAAGTCATTTACAAAAAGAAATTGAAGAAGTTCGTATTTGGACGGCAAACAACGGTGAGCAAGCCTTAAAAATAATAGAAGAAGAAAAAATAGATGTTTTAATATCAGATATTGACATGCCAAAAATGAACGGTATTGAATTGAGTGAAAAAGTAAAGAATAATTTCCCTAAAATAAAAATAGTAATACTTACTCAATTTACAGACCGACAACATATTAGTCCTCTCATAAGAATAAGGGTAGATGCAATACTTGATAAAGTTGAGGCTAAAAACGATATTCATTCTGCTTTGATAGCTATTTCTGAGAGTAATAAATACTATTCTGAAAAGATTCAAAAATTGGTAATTGCAATTGTTTCTGGCGAAAGACCACAACCAGTAAATGGAGTAGTTCCACAGCTAACTCGTAGAGAAAAAGAATTTTTGCCATATATAGCACAGGGACAAACAAATAAAGAAATAGCAGAAAGATTTTATCTAAGCCATCACACAATAGATGGACATCGTAAAAATTTATATCTGAAATTTACTGTCCATAATGTGGCACAACTTGCCACAAAGGCGAGAAATTTTGGATTTATAGACTAATAATAAAAAGGTAGAGACAAGGCAGGCTTGTCTAATAAAAAACAGTAGAGACAAGGCATGCTTTGTCTCTACTGTTTTTTATTTTGGTGCAATTCTGAAAACAAAATATGCTACTATTGTGAAAATAATATTAGGTGTCCAAACAGAGAGTAGGGGAGGGAAGTTGCCCTTAATTGTAAACTGATCGGATATTTGCATAAATAAAATATACATAAAACTAATGAGTAATCCTATTCCAATATTCAGCCCCGTTCCGCCTTTCACTTTGCGTGAAGCAAGCGAAACGCCTATAAAACTCAGTATAAATGTGGAAAAAGGAAATGCAATTCGCCTGTATTTTTCCAATAAATAGGTATCAATATCTTTTGTGCCATAGAGTCGTTGTTCTGCAATAAAGTCGTTGAGTTCAAAGTAGTCAAGCGTGGTTATGTCTGTTAAGGTTCGCTTAAAATCTTCGGGGTATATGTTTACAGCGGTATCTATTGTTTTTCCGTATTTAAGAATATCTGTTTTTTCGCCGTATTCTCTTATATAATAATTACTTACAGTCCATTTGTTTTTAATTGTATCCCATCTTGCACTTGTTGAAATAAGTTTGGAGACAAGTCGTTTGTCTTCATATTTTTCTATGGAGAATTTGTGAGCAATATCGGTATTAACTGCATAAAATTCAATATATAAGAACACTCCTGGATTAATTTGTTTGTGCATATTCCTTTCATTATTATAATTCCTATGATGAAGGTAATCTCCCTCAAATTTCAGTCTCACTTTATTTGCCGGAGGAATTATAAAATTACCTAATACTAAGGATAGCATAGCAAGCACAAATGCCGAAACAAAATATGGATACAGCAACCTCCTAAAACTAATTCCTGTGCTTAAAATTGCAATTATTTCGCTCTTCATTGCCATTTTGGACGTAAAAAATATTACAGAAATAAATACAAACAGAAATAAAAATAGGTTTACATAATAAGGTATAAAATTTAAGTAATAATCAAAAAGCACTTCTTTTGCAGTTACCTGTTTTTCAATAATATCATCAAGATTTTCGGAGAAATCAAAAACAATTGCAATGCTTATTATCAGCATAATGGAAAAAAAGAAAGTTCCTAAAAATTTCTTTATAATATATATGTCTATTTTTTTTAGCATTCAATAAAAAAAGTGTTTAGTTTTTAATTCTACTTTACGAAGTTAAAAACGTCTAATTATAAATGGTTTAAGCACCAA
>JAOZQN010000737.1 GCA_029932195.1 Bacteroidales bacterium
GCAAATTGTTTTTTTGAAAAATAATATATTTTTATCTCATTTTAAAAATCATCATATAGAGTAAAAAGAATTACAAAAATGACCTTTGGATTTAAGGAATTTAAAAAGGCAAACGAAAAAAATTATCATCTAAAAAATAAATTTAAAAATAAAAACAACTTATCAAACCAATGAAAATAAAACAAAATATAAAATTTTATAATAGATTAGCAACAATAATATTGTTACTTCCATTTTTCACAATGTGTTCAACAAGTAGCGAAAATAACACGGAAAATAAATCAAATGAAGAGACTATAATAAATAAAGATACACCAATTAATGTTGTTACAATTTTTATAGAAAGTCTTGGAAAAAAAGATTTTGAAACGGCATACAATTTACAACAAAACAGTAAATGGAATGATTACGAAAAATTTAGTTCTACAAAATCATTTGGAGGCATAAATGCTACTTCAATAAATGAAATTCGTAAAGAAAATGATGAGAGTGGAAAAGCAGTTATTTATGCAGATGCTTATTATTACGACCCAGTAAATGGCGATAATCAATTTAAACAAAAATTTTATTTGCAAAAGGTAGACAAGCAATGGAAGATTGTTGATTTTAAAATAATAGAAATTGTAGGTTCAAATAAATCTAAAAATAAAGATTTTGAAAAATTTATTGCACTATTTGAAGATAGTAATTTACCATATCCGAGTAATTTTAAGGGTAATGCTACAAAAATATCAGACGAATATGTAAAAAAATACTTATCGGCAAATGAAGAGCTTGACATAGATAATTATGGTGGAGATGGAGTTATTGCTGTTGGAAAATTTAAAATAGATAATGATTATTATGGTTTAATATTTGAATTTGGGGAGTTTGGAATGGGATTTAATCGATATTTATTTACCTTCAAAAAAGATGGAACATATAAATCAAATTTACACATAGGTTATGAATTTCAAAATGCTGGTAATTATTATAATACCAATACAGAAATAGATACAAAATATAATTTGATACAGAAAAATAATAGTGGATATAATTCTGTAGACCCAGATTCTGAAAATAATTTTCACAACGAAGACGAAAAGAATTATACAATAAAAAAAGGTGTGATTACAGAAAAATAATTATTTCGTTGTTTTTTTAACAAAAAAAACAATTAAATCGGAAAAAAATCACCTGCGAAAACCAAGCAGTTAAAAGTTTTTTCACTTAAAATTATACTACTAAAAATCTCCAACTTTGACAAAGTTGGAGATTTTAAATTAGATACTTTCCTATTTTATTTTATTCAATTTAAGGTTTGTATTACAAATTCTAAATTTAGATTTATTTTCTAAAATATCAGAAATGTCTGATTTTATGATATTACCAAAAGAAGCTTGCACGAATGGGCATGGTTTTACTTCGCCATCTGGGTCAATATAAATAAAATTTTTGCCACCAACACAGCCTCGTTTTGCCTCCCATTCATCTCCAAAAAGACTTATAGGAAGATGCGAAAAATTCTTTTCCCGCTGATTTTCACGAGTTAATTTTACTACCTTCTTATAACTATCTATTGAAAATTTATTGAAAATATCCGATTTTTTATTAAAACCTTTTGGCAAATAACAATTAACAAACGATGCACCCAATTTTCCAAGAAATTCAATATGTTCTCTAAATTTATTTTCGTTGGACAACTCCTTGCCCACAACACAATCAATAACAACGATTAAGTCGTTTTGTTTTGCTAATTTTACTGCATTTACAGCACTTTCAAAAGCATCGCCTCCTCTTTTTATTTTGTTTACAATTTTTTTATCCGAAGAATCAAAAGAAATCATCACACCTCGAAGACCTATTTTTTTAAGCAATACAAATTTCTCATTATCAAGCTTCCAACCAGTTGTGATAAGCCAAAAGCCAGTTTTTTCATTTTTACACTCCTTCAAAATACGAGGAATTTCCTTCCATCGCATCATAGGCTCACCTCCTGATAAATAAATATTACTAATTCCTTCTTTCTGAAGTCCTTTTATTGTTTTTATTAAAATTTCAATCGGTATTTTTTCTTTACTAGAATGAGTATACGAATTGTAACAATATTCACAAGAATAAGGACAACGTGAAGATATACAAGTTATTGCAAAATTCAATTTTTGTTTTGCCGAGCTGTTAATAACTTCAACTTCGTTTATAAAATTCTCAATAAAATATTTACTATTAATTGGTGGCAAATCGGGAATGGCAAAATAATTTTGCCCTTGTTTTACATATCTATTAGTCGTATTTTTAAAAGAATTACGTTTGTCTTTTGAGTATTTTCGAAGTTCTCTAAATGCTCCCAAAAAACCCCAATGTTTTATTGATGCAAAAAATATCCTAAAAATAAGTATAAAATCTATTTGCTTCTTTTTAAAACCTGTTATAAATTTTGTTGTCATAATTGTGAAGAGTTATCAAGTTGAAAGTTGTCAAGTTGTCAAGTTGTCAAGTTATCAAGTTGAAAGTTATCAAGGGCACTCCTATAAACCCAAAACTCTGCGTTATACAAAATTATTAAAATACTCATTTACAGGAGTAAACTCAAACTTTAAGAATTTTGAAAGCCTTGATTTTTGAGTTTTTAGGAATGCCCTCAAGTTGTCAAGTTGAAAGTTATCAAGTTGTCAAGTTGAAAGTTATCAAGTTGTCAAGTTGTCAAGTTGAAAGTTATCAAGTTATCAAGTTATCAAGTTGTCAAGTTG
>JAOZQN010000738.1 GCA_029932195.1 Bacteroidales bacterium
AAGTAAATTATTTACTTGACTTTCAGTCAAGGCACACCAAAGCAAATGTTAAGGTGATTTTTATTCTTTTTTCAGTTCGTTAATATATTCATCAGGTTTAAAAACTGTCAATCCAGAATTTTTAAAATCTTTCTTGTTCCTTGTTATTACAACCTTAATATTATTTTGCTTTGCAGTTTGAATTTGCACGGCATCTTCAAAATCTTTTCTGCCAGATTGTAATGCGTTTATAATTGCCTTTTTATCTACTCCGAGAATTTCTGAATATTCGAAGAAATTAACTAAAAATCCAATTGCTTCATCGTGTCCACTATGTTTTCTGATGAGATAATAAATATCCGTAACAGTAGTGGCTGTTACATACATAGTTATTTTTTTATTGTAAAGCAAACGTGTTACATTTCTGGCTTTTTCGCTGAATTCATTACGTTTTAGGGCAATATCAATAACTATATTGGTGTCTAATAAAACTTTTTTCATCTGTGTTTGTCCATTAATGCGTTATATCTTATATCATTTGTTTCAACTTCTGCGAAACGACCACTCCATTTTTCAAAAAAATCATCTATTGACTTTTTTTCTTTTTCCTTTTCCTTAACAGGGTTTAACATTACTATAATCTCAATCATCCGATTTTTATATCTGCTAATTTCAGGAATTTCGAGAATACCATTTTCCAAAACCATTGTTTCAAATTTATATGCTTCCATTTTTGTAGTTTTTATAAGTTTTTTTTAGCTAAAATAAACAAAAAACAGCCCAAAAGCAAGTTTTAGTCTGTAATTTTTATTTTTAGTGAACTATTTTTAATACATCTCCTGTTCTGTAAAATGCACCAACAGTTAAACCACCTGCAAGTGCTACTGCATTATCTGCATATTCTGGTAATCCTACAACTTGAAATTTTGATGTTGGGTCTGTTGTGCCAATTCCAACATTTCCATTTGAATTGATTCGCATTTTTTCTGTATGTTGATTAGTTAAAAAACGAATAACTCCATCAGGTGCAGCAGCTGTTAATACAACGCCAGCACCAAATCCTTGCAATGCACTGAAATCACTAAATCCATATGCATTATAAGAAGGAGCGAAGTGTGTTAATAAAGTTCTTCCTTCTGTTGACCCAGAAGTTATAGAAATACCTGTTGCAGAATAACTATCAGTAGAATTATTGTGAAGTTGTAAAATATATCTTCCTTGATTTGCGGAAGATGTAGAGACAATATTTAATGGACTAATTGGTTCATTAGTTCCTATTCCTACATAACCACTACTAAAATAAATATCATCTCCATTTTGTGTCCAAAGAGAAGAACCACTTGAAACTGTTGAAGGTGCCCAATTTGTTCCGTTGTAAGATAAAACCTGTCCGTTTGTTGCTCCTGTTGTATTTACGTCTGATAAATCTGTAATTAAATTTGGAATTGTTGGTAAATTTAACAAATCATCATAATCTCCCGAAGTTGCAACAGTTGAAAAATTAGGAACATTTTGAATATCCGACCAATCTACACTTGAAACTGTCATTTGTCCAGGTTCAAATTTTTCTGTTGTTGAATTATAAATTAAAACGTCTCCATCTGCTACTCCTGTCATATCAATATATGCAACTGAACCTGCTGAAAATGCAAAAGGAACTGTTACAAATTCTATTGTTCCCAAAGTTAAGTCCCAATTAAATTGATTTGTCGGGTCATAGTCCAATTTTAAAAATTTATTTCCTGTTTGCCAAATTATGTCTGCAAATGCTCCAACTGTTACATAATCCGCATCTCTACCAATTTGAAATGAAAATGAGCCATATTCATTTGTAGTTAAAGCTCTTAACTCTTGATATGCTTCTGTTCCTGTTGCAGAGCCATCTAAAACTGTCAAACGTATCATAATATCTGTGTTTGACATTACTTCTCCACCTGCATCTCTTGCAATAGCCTGAAAATTAATTGCATCAGGCACTTGTGCAAACATTGCACTTACTGATAATAGCATTATTGCTATAATTGATTTTATTTTATTCATTGTGTAATTTTTTTTAATGTTAAAAACTAATTTTTACTGTTTTACAAATTTTGCAGAACCAATTATTTGTCCATTTTCTCCGTTTACTGACAAAATATAATTCCCTGCATTCAAATTTGTTAAATCACAGTCCATAATTGTTGATTTTGCAACGCTTTTTGAAATAACTATTTTTCCGCTTATATCAACTATTTGAATTGTAAGCATTTCATTAGTTGCTTTCCCTGCGTTAAAATAAATCATTCCATTTGTCGGATTTGGATAGCAAGCAACTTTATTGTTATTTGAAATTACGGTCTCAACACTTGTGTAATTATTGTCTCCGCCTGTATTTCCTGTGCTTCCTTGACTTCCTGTTTCCAACACAAAATCGCCGTCTGCAAGTGCAAGGTTAAAAGTTTCTCCAATTGAATAACTTACTTCATTTGTTGAACTTCCGCCTGCTGATATTGTTATTCTGTCAAGTTCTTGTGCCTGTAAACTTATCATTGCCAGCAAAAGCACACTTGATATAATTATTTTTCGTATCATAATTTTAAAAATTTTGATGTTAAAAACTCGTGCTTTATTAGCACATTAATTTTACCGTTTGAATTTTCAATTTATGGAGGTTTTCTCCGCTCCTTATTGTTGAACATTTTTAATTCACCTTAACGGTAACTTCTTGCCGTCGTTTGCTTTTTTTGGTACAATGTCAATTAACAGT
>JAOZQN010000739.1 GCA_029932195.1 Bacteroidales bacterium
TAACAACTCTACTTATCCATTGATATTCAAGTGTTTACAACTCCGAAACTTTAGTCACTTAATATTACATATTTTCCAGAAATGAAAAATAAAACTCCTATTCAAAGTTTTAACGGTGTTCAGGTATCTATAAATCTGGGAGTTGAAGCGAAATTAAATTTTGCAGCAAAGTCAACATCTCGTAGCGATTATTTTATCTACGATAAAATTTCAAAAAAAATAACTGATCTAAAAAATAATAGGTCTAAAAATAACTAATCTAAAAAATTAGTGGCTTTTCATTTTATTAATTTTTGCCGTTAAAAAATAAGTTTATATAGAAAAAATAGGCTATTCAGTAATAGAAATGCCGTCAAATTTTGGTTAGAATCAAAAAATGTACTTATTTCTTGGTACTTTATTTAAAAATGTATTATATTTGCACTACATTTGTAATTCATATTTTACAATTCTTTCCAAAAAACTAAACAACATGCACGTAATAAGTCCAAACTTCACATACCGCAGAGAAGAAGTTACACCTATTATCAATATTACTGATTTTTTAGTAACACTAAGAAAACATGTAAGTTGGCTACTTGGTGCAGTAGGGTTTGTTTTTCTTTTTTTCCCTTTTTATGTTTTGGTATTATTACCTTTCTTTAGTTATCTTTTAAAAAAAATATACAAAGGAACAAGAGAAGACCTTGAAAAATCAAAAAACAATTTTGATAATTTGAGTATAGAAGAAAAATTTAAGTATTACTACAAGATAGAAAAACGTGTAGAAGAATTAAATAACATAAAAAAAATAAAAGTAAAAGCTCCTTTGAATTGGTTTTTTAATATTGTTTACAAACACACAGACCAAATTACAGGACTATATTCTGATTATAAAACAAGTTATACGGAAGTTTTGTTTCCTGAAATGCCTTTTGAAGTTACAGAAAAAGAAATAAATAATTTTGAAAAATTTGCAAAAGACTGGAACGGTGAAGAATGGCTGGAGTATGATATGGAAGCACATAAATTAGTTGCAAAATAACAATATGCTTAAGCCTGCCGATATAATACTTGTTCATTTTCCTTTTACAAAAAACAAGAAAAAAGAATATAAAATTCGTCCTGTATTATTATTAGAAGTTATTAAGCATGAAGTAAGTTTATATAAAGTTTGCCAGATTACAAAAACAGATAGGTCTGACAAATTTATAGGTTCATGGATAGATGATGAGACAAAATTAAGTGTTCTGGGATTAAAAGAGAACTCTTTTATTAATCTCCAAAATGTTCTTTATACTACAAAGCCATATATTATAAAAAAAATAGGAACTCACCCAGATTTAGAAAACCTATTATTCTTATTAGAAGATTTCTAAAAAAGCCACTAATCTAAAAAATTAGCGGCTTTTCATTTTAGGGCACTCCTAAAAACCCCAAGTGCCTAACGGCATGTTATACAAAATTATTAAAATACTCATTTACAGGAGTAAACTCAAACTTTAAGAATTTTGAAAGCCTTGATTTTTGAGTTTTTAGGAGTGCCCTTTATTAATTTTTGCCGTCAGAAAACAAGTTTATATAGAAAAAATAGGCTATTCAGTAATAGAAATGCCGTCAAATTTTGGTTAGAACCAAAAAAACATTAAATTTTGTGTTCATTTCTTGGAACTTTGTTCTAAATTTTCTTAATTTGCATTGTAGTTTTATAATAAAAATTCCAATAGATAAAACAATCATCATGAACATAAAAAATTTCAAATATCAAATATCATTGTTTGGCAATTACGACGACATAACTCCGAGCATAGAAGTTATTAAATATTTTATGGAATTATTTGCTGATAAAAATTTAATTCCAAATAGAAGAGAAGGTATTAGGATTGATATTGCGGAAGATTTAAAACAAGGGAAAAATATAAAACAAGTAGATGACTCTAAGTTGAATCTTACTTCTATTGACAAAAGTTGGAATATTAATTTTGAAAGCAATAAGATTAGCTTTGCATTTACAGACCCTAATTTAGGAGTTTTTGAAATGCCTACATTAGATTATTTTGTTGAAGAAGTAAATGATATTATTAAAAAAATTGAATCAAAATATCCCAAAAAGAATAATAGAATTGGACTTACAACTAATTTTTTAATTGATGGAGAAGATATTAATAATATTCAAGATAAACTACAAAATAATTTTTCTTTCTTTAAAGGTAAAAAAATAAGCTCTTGGACAAATAGGTTGGCTGTAACAGAAACAATAAGTAATCCTTCCGAGGAGATTTTAAATGTTGTTTATGATATATCAATGATAAAGGCGAGTCTTTTAATGAATAATAAAGATTCTATTTTTAACGGTTTGTTTTTGACATTAGATATTAATACTCTACATGAAAATATAGATTACAGGTTTGATAATAGAAATATAGCCGACTTTTTAAATGAATTAAAAAAATTATCAATAAAAGTATCTGATGAGATTATTGAATTTATAAAAGAATAAAAATGAAAACAATTGATATAAATAACACTTCTACGGAGCATTCTTTCCAAAAACCAAAGGAAGACAACTCTAAAATAAGAAATGAAATACCTGTTTCCTATATAGAAGGTAATACTAATTATGTTGTAGATGAAAATGAAATTAATAATAGAAGGATAAAAACTCTTGATGACGAGCTAACACCATTAATTATTTGGCTACCCACGTAAAGTTGGACAAATTTAGTAATCAATGACTTGCCTCCTT
>JAOZQN010000148.1 GCA_029932195.1 Bacteroidales bacterium
GTCAAGCGTCCATGCCACTAATTTTATTGTTAAGAAACTTTTGGCACACTACTTATTGTTTCTAAATTTGATAAAACTGCAAGTTCGTTAATGCTTGAAAAATCTCTTATGTTTAGATTTTGTTTTGCGTGTTTGGGGTTTGCATCTCGCCACGTTTTTGCTGTGCAAGCAAATAAAGCAACATTTAATAAATCTGCTTCTTCTGCATAAGCGAGCCATTCAGTGTTTTTTGTATAATCGGCTTTTGGCAAAATGTAATTTTTAACAGCATCAGTATGAATTTGATAATTTGCTTTACTTAAAATGCGTTTCACATTCCATTCTAAATTATATTTGTTGGTTTCAATTTCTTTAAGACGTTGAAACTCTTTTATCAGATACAATTTAAACTCTGCCGAAATCCACGAACCAAACTCAAAAGCAATATCCTTATGTGCATAAGTTCCGCCGTATCTGCCCGGTTTCGATATTATCCCAATTGCATTTGTTTTTTCGATCCACTGTTTACTGCTTAATACATAGCCATTTGAGCCTGCCTCATTTCTAATGTAACTGAATTCAGTTACATTAAAATCAGGATTGTGCATTTGTTCCCAAAAACCCATAAATTCAACTGTATATTTAGCACTCAGCCAATGAGATATAACTAAACCTGTTGCTTCCTTATTTTTATGTTTTGCAATATCCGTTAATGAAATAAAATCATTTTCGTTTTTTGAAAATAAAGCTATTTCTGTGCCTTTTATGTTGATTTTAGTTTTTTTCATTATTGTATTTCTAATGTTACCGAATTCGGTATAATTAAAATTTGTTTCATTTTATAATGGGTTATATAAAACATAAAGTAAAAAAATCCGTGAAAAATCCGTTCAATCTGCGTTATCCGTGTTTCTATTAATCCGACAAATATATATTAGAAAGTAAAACAACTAAAATTCAATGATTTATAATTTCAACGAAATCCGTTATAATCAGTATTTTTATCCCCGACCTAAACGAGGCAACTTGTTTTTAAACACTTTTCAGCACTTCCAACATTTTCAGTGCAACTTTCAAAACTCTTTCGGAAAAATCATATTTTATCAATATTCCCATGGCTTCGTAAAAAGAAACACGGCTTATTAAAAATACTTTTAGCGAATAGATGTAGGCTTGTAACCAGTCTGCCCAGTTTTCATTTTCATATAAGTTAAAATGAAATTTTAAGTAATATAATAACTCTTCTTTTTTAAAATCTTCATCAAGAACAAAGCTCAAAAATTCTACTATGTCTCTGTGTGGAAAATCAATAACAGTCAACTCCCAGTCATAAAATATGGGTTGTCCGTTATTTTTTATAAAAATGTTTCTTGGGTTAAAATCGTTGTGAATTACGGTTTTAGCTATTCCTATATTTTCTTTTTCCAGATTATCAATATCGTGTAGCAATATTTTTAATTGCTCATTCGTGCCGTTACGTCCAGCTTTATCTTCTATTATTAAATTAAGGAGCTTTTTATATAAATCTTTTGAGCTAATTGCTGAAAATTCCTGAATATTTTTAAATTTTGAAACATCTACAGCTTGATGAAATGAGCTAATTGCCGAAATTACATTTAAAATTGTTTCGCTGTTCCATTGTTCAGGATTGTCTTCTGAATTTTTAATTTTCAAATCTTTATTTTCAAAAAATTCCTGAATAAAGCAATAAATTTCTCTTTTTTTATTCAAATGATAGCCGTAAAATGTTGGTGCATATTGATAATTACTTTCAGAAAGATATTTATAAATGTCAATTTCTTTAAGGTGGGTATTTTTATATTCTAAATTCGGGGCATTTTTTCTTATCAAGTCCGATAATTTTGGGTCTATTGAAGCTGCAAGCATGTGAAGTCCTTTTATTACTTCCTTATCAGTGGGTTTTGACTTTAATAAAACCTTTTTTGTTTTGTTTTTTACTTGGAGAGAAACGGGAATAAAACCAATAAGTTTTTTGCTTACACGTGAAGTAATATTAGTTAAAATTCCGTTTTCTAAATTCTTATCATGTTCAATTACAATTTGTTCTGCTAACTTATCATCAAAGTAGCCTTTAAAGCATTTTCTTACAAAATGTTCGGAAACCTCAGATTTAAGTAACCAATTTACTGGCTTGTTTCTTCCTAATTTTTCGTGCGATTTGGCAAATTCACCGCTCACAATTGCAGAGAAAGTTGAGATTTCAAGCCCCAGAGCAAAACCAGCAATTAATTTAGCAAATCGCTCTACCTTTCCGTTTCCGTAGCACTCCATCATTTTCAAAATCTGCGATTGTTTGGGCAAACCAACTCCTCCGCCCACCGTGCCTATTACCAAGTTAGATAAATTTAAGTTAAATTCTAAACCATTTTCGTAAGGAGTTAAAGTAAGCTTAGCCACACTTGATTCATGCAATGAGCCAAGGTCTTGCCCTGTGGCAACAAAAATTCCAGCAACAGCATTAGCTACATTTATATTGTAACCTACCATTCCTGTTTTTTTTGCAAGTTCAACAGAAGGAAGGTAGCTACTCATCAAACTTTTAGAAGAAGTTCTTAATGTTTTTTTTATTGTATCTTCGTTAAGGAAGCATTTAGCCGTTACGTTTATGCCTCTGCCTTTGTCTATATTAAAATAGGATACTTTTTTATCTGCCGAACCGTTGCCTTCAATCACATATTGCTCAGGAATAATGTTTTTGTCTTTTTTTAATTGGTCGATTATAAACATCAGAACATGCCAAGTGCAAATTGTTGTCATATTTTGCCCCGAAGCATCGCCAGTAGTATAATTAAATCTTAAATGAACCGCCTTGCCCATTTGAATCGGCTCTATCCCAAGTAAAACAACATGATTTGAATAACTCTCAGCAAGTTTTTTTATTTTAAGAAACTCTGAATCTATATATTCAATTAATAACAATCCGTGTATTTCTTTTTCAAACAACAACATAGGCACACGACTCATTACTTGTAGGTTTACTTGTGCAGTAAAACCACCACTTTTGCTAATGGCTTTGCAACCTCTGTTCATGCTCGCAACCAATGCTCCTTCTAATGTCCCTACTGATGTATATACATATTCTGGTTTTTCAGAATCATTAAAAAGTAATGGTCCTACCAAGCCCAAAGGAACTTCTGTGCTGCCGATATATGATTCTATTTTATTACGAATATCCTGAAAACATAAATTTGATTTCTCGATTTCATCAGTGTCAATTTCTAAAGATTTAAGATATTCTAGTCTTAGTTGAGTTGAGGTTTCTGTAACTAGTCCCCTCCCAGGCACATACGGCAATTTTTCCATTCTTATGATTTATAAATTTTGCTTTTAGTCTCTTAATTCTGAAATTGTTATACTAAAAAAGGTTTATTTGTCTATTCGTTTATTTGTCTATTAGGCTGTATATTAATTGATTATAAAATACAAAAAGTAAAAATTCTAACCTAATTCAGTATGTTTTTTTTGCATAATATTATTCAAAACTTCAAAAATTTTCTGGCTTATCCGGGTTAGTATCTTAATCCTGAAATCGTTGTTTTTTTTGGCATAATAATTATTCAAAACTTCAAAATTTCAAAACTTCAAATTTTTTCCAGCTTGTCTGGGTTAGTTTTATATCGCTTTGCGAAGCCAAAAGCCAACTATCAGCAACTAAAAGTCCCCAATATGTTACACTTTCAAATGATTTATTCGACAAAAGTAATATTTTATTAATAACTGCAAAATCATTTTTTATGAAAAAACTGGTTTTTACTAACTTAAAAACTCAATTATTGAGCCTGCTCCGAGAAGTGTATTTTCCCAAAATCAAGACAGATACAAATTTCAGAAACACAATGAGCATCTCTCATTGCACTTATTATAAATGAGCATTTTAAAATTTGTATCCAACGCCAAATTTGGTAAAAAATATTTTTCGGAGTGGGCTAACTATTAATAAATTTTAATTAAGAAAAATGTAATAAAATTGTATTTTGCTCCATTTTTTCCTTTTTGAATTTCATATTTTCAATATTTATCTGTTCTTTTACAAAATAAAAAAAATAGTTTTACAACAAAAATGAAAAAAAATGAAAAAACAATATTTAATTATAAGTTTATTACTGCTTTTAATCATCAAACAAACAGATGCACAATTCGCTTTTGGCGGAAAAACAGGTCTAACATTTTCCACTGTCCAGTATGACAATGACTACCTTAACAAAATGATGAAACCGTTTATGAAGGTAAAATTTAACAATCAACTTGGAGTAACTGGCGAATATTATTTTGTTAAAGGTTTGGCTGTGCAAGCTGATTTACAATATATTGGCAAAGGTTTTAAATATGAATTTCAGTTTATTGAAGGTAAACAACGGTTTGATTTTGCACAAATAAATATTGCAGGAAAAATAAGTTTTTACGAAGAAGACAATATAACTATTTCTGCTTATGCTGCTCCATTTATTTCGTATTGGATTTATGGAATGAAAACTGAAACCGATTACAAAAAAGGTAACGTAAAAAAAGAAAATTTCCTTTTTAACGATAGCACTTATGCCTACAATCGTTGGGACGCAGGAGTTTCTATTGGTTTAGAACTAAAAATGACACAGACATGGCATCGTAAACTTATATTTGACTTTCATTACGAACATAGCCTTATTAGCAACGACATAGCAAAAGTAGATGGCACATTAAATAGAGTTTTATTTCTTGGATTTGGTTATCTTTTTAACCAATAAAAAAAAGCCAAACATGAGTGGACTTTTAAATCACATTTTGAAGTTCTTAATTTTTGAAATTACCTGATTATAACGGATTTTATTAAAAACATAAATTAATGATAATCAACATTATCCGTCTTTCTATTTTTACGATAATAGAAACACAGATTTAACAGATTAATACAGATTTATCTAATTTTAAATAAATTATCTTGCTTTCTCAAACAACAACAAGTATTTAGCTATTTGTGATAATAATTGGCTTAGTAGTTTATGAATTTTTATTAACTATATTTGCATTTTGGTAAACTCAAATTTAATTTGAGTGTGTAACATATTGGGGGAGTTTGGTTACAGGTTGCATATTACAGGTTTCGCAATGCGATTATAAATTATGATTTATTATAATTATTTTTTGGTTTTTTCATAAAAAACGCCCATTTTTCTTTCGCTTTGCGAAACTTGCAACCTGCAACTTGTAACACTCCCCCAATATGTTACATACTCATTTAATTCAAAACAATGAATAAAACAGCAATAATAATCTCATTATCAATACTATTATTTGTTACATCTTGTAGAACTTCTACTAATGATGATAACTTAAAACAGCCTAAAAGAACAAATTACATAACAGATTTTTCTGCCAAAAACGATGATAACACAATTAATGTAGTTATTGAAATTCCTGCTGGCACAAACGAAAAATGGGAGGTAAACAAACAAAACGGCGAGATTGAATGGGAAAAAAGAGACGGCGACTTCCGTATGGTTAAATATTTGGCATATCCTGCAAATTATGGAATGATTCCTCGCACCAAATTACCCAAAGAACTTGGTGGCGATGGCGATCCTCTTGATGTTCTATTGCTTGGAGAATCAATTTCTAGAGGAGAGGTAGTAAAAGCAAAAGTAATTGGCGTTCTAAATCTTTTAGATGGTGGCGAGCAAGACGATAAATTAATTGCTGTTCAGGCTTCTGGATCATATTTTTCTCATCTACAATCAATTGAACAACTGGAAGATGAGTATGAAGGCATAACACAAATTATTGAACTTTGGTTTTCTAACTACAAAGGCAAAGGTAAATTAGTTGCAAACGGATTCTCTGAAAAAGACGAAGCTAACAAAATCTTAGAATTTGCTATTGAAGAGTATGAGAAATAGGTTTTGAGTTTATTATGCTGATAAAATTATCTGAGTATGTAACATACTGGGACATACTGGCTTAGTCTTTTGTCGCTTTGCGAAGCCAACAGCTAACACCAATATGTTACACACTCAAATTTATTTGAAATTGCTTTTTTAATTAAAAATTGCACGAAGTGTTGTAATATATAATTCTAAATTAAAGTTTTTTACTGAATTAAAAGCATTTTTGCAATACTCATGATATTTTTCATCAGAAATATCAGAAAAATATTTTATCTTGTCATAAAACTCTTTTGAATTTTCACAAAAATAACCATCAAGTCCTTCATTCAGAAAAAAATTATTCTCTCCTGTTCTTGAGGCTAAAACAGGCACTCCGCAAGACATATACTGTTTTAACTTAAATGCAGATTTTGCTTTATTTCTTTCTGTTGCTAAAAGTGGTGAAATTCCAATATCAAAAGTTTGTATGAGCTTATAAACAGAGTCCTCATTAAGCCAATTAATACCTTCTGGAATTTCAACAATTACATTTTTATTTGTCGAAAAATATTTAATAATATTATTCCTATCCTCTATTTTAGTAATTCCAAGCAATAAAATTTTCACTTTAAAATCAATCTTAATTAAATCTGGAAAAATCAATTCTTGTAAACTTTCTTTGTGAGCATTATAAAATCCAATCCAGCCTATTGTAAATGTTTCTTGTTTTTTAGTTTTTTCAAAATTATGCTTAATTATTGGAGAGGTTAAAATTGAGGTATTAGAATTTATTTTATTAAAATAATCAAACAAAGAATGACTTCCTACTGAACATCGTTCACTATTTTTGGCAAAATAATTGATAATTTTCTTATTTTCTGTCGTATAAATTGCATCGTCAATATCATAAATAGTATTTTTTCTTCTAAAATACAATAATATTCTAAGAAAGAAGCTATAAATACCATTTGTGTGTAATTTCTGAAAAACAATTAGAGAGTCTTTTTTTCTGAAAATAAAAGCAGACATAAATACTTTTATAAAATTTAAAATTGCAGAAAAAGAATAGCCTGGAAAAACTATTGAATAAGTTGTTCCATACAATTCATTCATTTTTTTTAATGGGTAAATACACCTATATCTAACACTTGGGGCAGATATGTTATAATAGCAAAACCAGTATATATGTTTCATTTCAATAAAATTTAAAACCTCAAAAATATTAATAATATTTATAAAAATGAAAAAAAAAATTAAAGAGTTGGTAATAAATTTTTTCAAAATAATATACCCAAAATTTTGTCCTACAAGCGAATCAATTAAGCAATTATTGTTATTGAGTTTTATTCAAAAAATTGTAGGAATAAATAGAAAGATACCTTGGCCTGTTCATTTTACATCTCAAATAAAGGCACATAACAAATTAGTTTTTGCAAATCAGTCTCCTGGCATAAGCCTGTCTTGTTATATTGACGGACGAAATGGTATTATAATAGAAAAAGATGTTAGAATAGGACCAAGAGTCAGTATTATTAGTCAAAATCATAATAAATCTGATTTTGCAAAATACGACTATTGTAAACCTATAATAATAAAGAAAGATTGTTTGTTATCCGCTAATTGTGTTATTTTACCAGGAGTAGAATTAGGAGAACATACTATTGTTGCTGCAGGAGCAATTGTAACTAAATCATTTAAAAAAGGTTACCAGATTATTGGAGGAAATCCTGCCAAAGTTATAAAACAAATAACATAAATTATCACTTGGGCACTCCTAAAAACTCAAAAATCAAGGCTTTCAAAATTTTTAAAGTTTGAGTTTACTCCTGTAAATGAGTGTTTTAATAATTTTGTATAACGCAGAGTTTTGGATTTTTAGGAGTGCCCACTTGTTTTTTGAAGTTTTTTTACGAATAAAAGTATATATTGATTGTATAAATGTTTGTTTTTTTAAATGATAATAGTAGGTTTTATGAGTGCCAAATTTTTGATAAAATTTAGCTATACTTGGAATAGATGAACCTGCAAAATCTAAAATGTAATTTGTATTACTATGTTCCAGAATAAATTTATCAATAATTTTTGATATTGAATTTGTTTTTCGCCCCAATTGATTTGATGCTGGCACTACAACAATTTTTTTATTTCCAAAAAGAAAAATAACAATTGCTACTAATTCTCCATTATTATATGAAAAATAACTTTTAGCTTTATTATTATCTATTGCAAATTTAGTCAGTAGTATAAAATTCTTAAAATCAACATCTTTGATGTTTGTAGATTGCATAACTTTTTTTCTCAAATTCATAAATAAATCAAGTGAGCCATGTTCTGTGATTTTAAGTTTATCTTTCTTTTTTAAATTCCTTTTTAAATTTGTAGAATAATTTTTGTAAATATCTTGATAAGTAGAACTTAAATTTAACTCAAAATTTAGCTTTTTAACAATCTCATAATTAGCCATTCGATTAAGACTGGCATCAATTAATGAAATATTAACTATCCTATATTTAGATGGCAAGGCTTTTATTAATTGTTCTTTAATTTTTTCATTAGGTTCAGTTTTGCTAAAAAAACCAATTTTTTGTGTAAAAAATGGCATATAAATATAACTAATTAACATTTTTTTTCTTATAAAAAATGGCATTACAACCTCATAATCATTACTAATTACCGCAACCCATTTATCACAAATAAAATCTAAATACCAAGAATACGCATAAACCAGACTATTATACGAGTTATTAATTACATAATCCCATTTATCTCTGTCTATTTCCTCTTTACTAATTAGACGAATCATAAAAAAAACTTTAGAAAAATTATTATCAAACAATATACCCATTTTCAATATCGCATAGGTTATCCGAATTTAGTTTAATACAATATATTTTTTAAATATCTATAGTAACTTGTTTTAGTGTATGGCACTCCTAAAAACCCCAAACTCTGCGTTATACAAATTTATTAAAACACTCATTTACAGAAGTAAACTCAAACTTTAATAATTTTGAAAGCCTTGATTTTGTAGTTTTTAGGAATGCCCTGTATTAAAACCTTATTTAGATTACTCTTTTTGTAATATTTTTTGCCAATATAGCAAGTTATTTGGAATTAAAAAATATTTAAAAACATGTTTTTGTGGTAATAAAGATTCTTTCTACAATAAATTAGTTTTATTTTTGATGCTAAAATATAATATCTTTGACGTTAATTAAATATTTTTTCTATCTTAACTTTTTCAATAATGAATTACGAACAAACTATAAAATATTTATTTGAGCAACTACCAATGTATCAACGTGTAGGAAAATCTGCATATAAAAATAATCTTGATACAACTATTGCTTTGGACGAATATTTTGGCAGTCCGCACACAAAATTTAAGACAATTCACATCGCAGGCACAAATGGTAAAGGCTCTGTGGCTCATAGTATTGCATCAATTTTGCAAGAAGCGGGTTACAAAGTTGGTTTGCACACTTCACCTCACTACAAAAATTTTAGAGAGCGAATAAAAATAAACGGACAGCTTGTAACTCAGGAATTTATAATTGATTTTGTAGAGAAGCATAAAAATATTTTAGAACAAATAGAACCTTCTTTTTTTGAAATAACAGTAGCTATGGCTTTTGATTATTTTGCTCAAAATAAGGTAGATATAGCCATAATTGAAGTAGGAATGGGGGGGCGTTTGGATTCTACAAATATTATACAGCCCGAACTTTCTGTTATCACAAATATTAGTTTAGATCATACTCAATTTTTAGGTAATACTATTGAACAAATTGCAACTGAAAAAGCAGGAATAATAAAGTATAAAACACCTGTTGTTCTGGGAACTACAAATAAAAAAGTTGTGAAAATAGTTAGCGAAATTGCTCAAAGTAAAAAATCCGATTTATATATTGCTCCAAACAAATATTTTGCAAAAAAAGATAATAATTTTATAAATATTTCAAAAAATAATAAGCCTTACCTATCCAAGATAAATTTTGATTTACAAGGAGATTATCAGTTAGAAAATATTTTAACAATCATACAAGTTATTGACTTAATTAAAGATAGCTACAAAATAAAAACTGAAAATATTTACGACGGACTGTCTAAAATATCAGAAAACACAAATATCCTTGGACGTTGGCAAATATTAAATAATAATCCATTAATCGTTTGTGATTCAGGACATAATACAGCTGGAATAACTTGTATTTTACAACAAATAGGACAAATAAAATACGATAAACTACATTTTATTTTCGGTATGGTAAACGATAAGTCTATTGATGAAATATTGAAACTTTTGCCCTCACAGGCTGAATATTATTTCACGCAGGCAGATATTCCAAGAGCCTTGGATTGCAATAAGTTAAAACAAAAAGCAAGTGAATACAACCTAAAAGGAAACTCGTATAAAACAGTTGCCGAAGCATATAAAATGGCAAAATCAAATGCGAATAAAAATGATTTTATCTTTGTTGGAGGAAGTGTATTTGTTGTAGCAGAAGTGTTGTAAAATTTGTATCCAATGCCGAGTTTGGCAAAAAGATGATTTTCGGAGTGGACTCAAACTTGTTTTTTTTGAGATGACTCCCTTATAATCAGTTTTGTAGGAATTATTTCTGTTCTACTTTCTATATATTTTTTACTATCAATTCGTTCAATCAGAAGTTCTGTGGCTCGTCGTCCTATTTGATAAGCATTTTGTTCTATTGTAGATAATTTAGGGTCGGAAATCTGTGAAATAATTCCATTCGTAAATCCCACAATAGCAATATCTTGTGGAACTTTTAAATTATTTATTTTTATCTCCGACATTGCTCCAATTGCTGTCATATCGTTTACTGCAAAAATGCCGTCGGGGATATTGTCTTCGGCAATCAACTTTTGCATTGAAATTTTTCCACTTTCTATTGTATCACTCTCAATTATAAGACTATCGTAAATTGGAATATTATGTTTTTTTAAAGCCTCTAAATATCCATTCAATCGTTTTTCTGTAATTTCTAAATTTTTAGGACCTTTAAAATGTGCAATTTTTTTTGCAGCCCATATATATAAGGTGTTCGGTTGCTTCAAAAGCGGCATTTTTATCGTCCACCACAACTTTATCTGCATCAATACTAGGACAAGTCCTATCAAAAAAAACAATTGGAACATTATATTTCAAAACTCCCTCAAAATGAGCATAATTAGTTGTTTCTTTAGTTTTTGAAACCAAAATTCCATCAACCTGACTTTGCAATAAAGTATAAGTATTATTTACCTCCCTCTCATAGCTTTCGTTTGATTGGCTGATAATTACATTAAAATTTTTCTTATAAGCCATATCCTCAATTCCACTTATAACCGACGAAAAAAAGTGATGAGTAACTTGTGGAATTATCACACCAATTATATTACTCCTTTTTTGTCGGAGACTGCGAGCAAGAGTATTAGGTCTGTAATTTAATTTTTTAGCCAACTCTCTGACAGCAATTTTTGTTTTTTCGCTAATATCTGGGTGGTCTTTCAACGCCCTTGATATTGTTGAAGGAGAAACATTTAACTGTTTTGCAAGGTCTTTTATTGTAATTTGATGTTGTTTCATCTTTGATTATGTTACTTATACTAAACCGTTATCAAAATGACGATTTAGAAAATGAATTATTTTTGTTTTGTTTTTATTCTCAAAATTCTTGCATAGCCTAAGCTATGGAAGAATTTTTAGAACAAAAATAAAGCTAAAAGAAACTTTTTATATTCGTTATCTTGATAGCGGTTTAGTATTAGATTTAAGATTTTAACAATTTTCAGTAAAACCTTGATGGTCGATAAAAGTCTTTTCCTGTTATTGTGCAAAAGCCAACTAAAAACTCAACACTTAAAACTAAAGACTTATTTAAAATAATTGTTGCAATTTAATTAAACTTTATCAAAAAAAAGAATAAAAATTAAGATTGCAAACGTTTGCGGTTACGTTTGCATAAATAAATATCTATAAATCTTTGATATATCTA
>JAOZQN010000740.1 GCA_029932195.1 Bacteroidales bacterium
TAGTCGTTCCGTGAACAATTCCTTGCGGACCTATATACATAAAAGAACCTGCTGTCATTTGTCCGTATTGTGTAACTCCGAGTGCATTAAATTTTTCCCAATCGTCGGGTTTTGAATAATTAGGAATCATCATTCCATTGGTTACAATTACTCTTGGTGCTTCTTTTTGCGATGGAAACAAACCCATAGGATGCCCCGAATATAAATTCAAAGTTTGTTCATCGGTCATTTCGGATAAATAATACATTGTGAGCAGATATTGAGCCCAATTTTGAAATACGGCTCCGTTTCCTCCGTATGTAATTAACTCTTCGGGGTGTTGAGCAACTGCCGGGTTCAAATTGTTTTGTATCATCAACATTATTGCTGCGGCTTGAGCTGTTTTTGCAGGATATTCTTCAATTGGTCTAGCATATATGTCATATTCAGGTTTGAGCCTATACATATAAATTCGACCGTATTCTTGCAATTCTTGTGCAAATTCAAGAGCTAATTCTTTATGCCATGTTTTTGGGAAATATCGTAAAGCATTGCGAACAGCTAACTGTTTTTCATCTTTTGATAATATGTCTTTTCTTTTCGGTGCTCTGTTTGCATTTTTTGGATATTTTCTTTTCTTTGGTAATTCTGCCGGAATACCTTGTGTAATTTGTTCTTTAAATGTCATAGTTTTGTTTTATATACTGAATTGCTGTTATAATTGTGATTTTTAAAATGAATTATTTTTTGTTTGTTTTCTTTCATAAAACTCTTGCATCGCTAGTGTTATGGAATAATTTTATGAGAGTAAACACAGGCGAAAAAGAAACTATTTAAGTTCATAATTATAAGAGCAATTCAGTATAATTATTCAGTTTACAATAAATTTTTCATTTTTAACCAGATTGATCATATTATTTATATCGTCTTTTAATATTCTGTCTTCTTCTAACTTATCAACTTTATTTCTAATTATTCTGAAATTTTCTTCAATTAGGGTTGAGAACTTTTTTGGTCTTCTAAATTCTAATGCTTGTGCTGCATACATTAATTCTATTGCTAAAATTTTTTCAATATTTCCTAAAATTTGATTAAACTTACGTCCGGAAATACTACCCATAGAAACATGATCTTCTTGCCCCAAAGAAGTAGGAACACTATCGGCAGACGGCGGAAAACAAAGCGATTTATTTTCGGTAACCAAAGCGGCTGTTGTATATTGCGGAATCATAAACCCGGAATTTATGCCTCCACTTTCTGTTAATAAGCGGGGCAATCCATATTTTCCTTCAATCAGTAAATAACACCTTCTGTCAGAAATATTTCCTAATTCGGAAGTTGCTAAAGCTCCGTAGTCTAACGCCATTGCAATAGGCTGTCCATGAAAATTTCCGCCCGAAATAGCTTCTGTTTCGCTTAATATAATGGGATTATCGGTAACAGAGTTCATCTCTATTTCTGCCATTTCTTTTAAGTGATAATATGCGTTTCTTGAAGCTCCGTGAACTTGCGGAATACAACGCATTGAATATGGATCTTGCACTCGTTCGCAATCAATATGTGAAGTAATGTTTTCAGAATCTTTAAACAACATACGCATTCGTTCGGCTACTTTTAAGTTTCCTTTAAAAGGACGTAATTTGTGTAATTCTTCTTTAAACGGCGACTCACTTCCTTTATATCCTTCAATACTCATTGCACCTGCCAAATCGGCTAAATCTAATAGATAATTCATCTTTTTTAAGCCCTTAATTGCATGAGCTAACATAAACTGTGTGCCATTAATTAAAGCCAAACCTTCTTTTGCTTGTAATTTAATTGCCTCCAACTTATGTTTTTCTAAAACTTTATTTGCCGAAATAATATTATCTGCGTCCCAAATTTCTCCTTCGCCTATTAAAGGTAAAAACAAATGAGACAAGGGAGCTAAATCGCCCGATGCACCAACAGAACCTTGCTCTGGAACAACTGGTATAATATCATTTTCAATAAAATAAAGTAATCGCTTTATAATACTTAAACGAATACCGGAAAAACCCTGACATAAAGCATGAACTTTACAGATCATCATAATTTTTGACAAATCCTTTTTAATAGGTTCCCCGACACCTACGGCATGTGTTATTAGTAAATTTCTTTGTAATTTACTTGTTTCGGCAGCTGAGATTTTTACATCGCACAAAGGACCAAAACCTGTATTAATTCCGTAAACAGCTCTATTTGAGCTTGTAATAAGCTCAACTTTTTGCCTGCATTTGTTAATTTTTTCAATAGCTTCAGAAGATAAAATTGTTTTTGTCTTACCAACGGCAATTGAAATAACTTTGTTTACAGTTAAATTATCTATTCCATATTTAAACATAAGTCTTTTTTTTTAATATTTTTATTTTGCAAATATAGTATTACTTTTGATGCCTAACAAGACTAACTTAATCATGTAATGATAACTATAAGTAATCAAATAGAATTTAGGCATTTTAAATATTTTCTTGCTGTTGCAGAAAATTTGCATTTCAGAAAAGCATCCGAACAATTATATATTTCTCAGCCCGGATTGAGCAGGCAAATAAAGCAAATGGAAGAAAAGCTTGGAATTAAATTATTTGAAAGGCATAACAGAAAAGTAGAATTGACAAAAGCTGGTTTGTATCTTCAAAAAGAACTTTCTTTACATTTCAAAAAATTGAATAACTGAAGTTTCGGAGTTTGTAAATTCTTTATTTAAAGCTCATTATTAATGT
>JAOZQN010000149.1 GCA_029932195.1 Bacteroidales bacterium
CAAAACTTCATAATTTCAAAACTTCAAAACTTTTCCAGCTTGTCTGGGTTAGGGTTTTAACATTATCCTATAAATTTATTTCGTATTTTTTCAAATTCGGCACATAAAAGACTATAATCTTTTTGAGTAACAACTAAATCGCCGTCTTCCGTAACATCAATTTGCATGTTAATGAAAACTTCGTTCAAGCTGTTAATATCTACAAGTAGCTCTTCTATTTGTTTGTTAGACTTGTAAGTGTTTAAAAATGTAACCATTAAGTCAAGGGAGAGTTGTTGTTCAACAATAGAACTTACTAGTTTAACATTTTTACTTGCATCTTTCTCCGAAAGCTGAATTGCAATATACATTCCTTCAATCCAACCACCAATAATAATCATTGCAGCAATTTCTTCCTTATCGTTTTCTTGTAAGTAAGCATCTGTATCCATGAATGTTTCAGAAATAATCCGTATGATTGCATCTCTATCGTTTAAGTTATTTTCTAATTTTTTTAAAGTTGTTTCGCTAAATGCTTCCAGAATTCCGAGTTCTTCTGCAAGTTTTTTGGAGGTGGCCATATAACTTATAACTGTTTGGTTTTGTTCAAATAAACTGGCATAACTAAGGTCTGCCGAATAAATCCCAAGATTTAATGCCATACTTTTATTTGTATTATAATTTATAACATTATTTACAGGATTTAATATGTCTTCATTATATGTAGTTTCTTGATTTTCAATAAGTATAGATGCAACTTCATGAGGAGCAGGCAAAGAGTAGAAAATTTGTTTGGCATTATCTAAATCCTCACTCACTTCTGCAATTGTATCTATGCTGTCAATACTGGTGTTAATGTTTACATTATTCGAACGATTGCACGAGGAAATGTATATTACCGCTACCAGCATGAGGGGTAATAGTTTGACTAATTTTTTAGTTTTCATTTTTAACAATAATTTAATGGGGTTTGAATTATTTTTAAGAACTACAAAGTAAATCTTTTTTTTGTGAAAAAGCAAGTAAGTAATGAATAATTAATAATGAACAATGAATAATTTTGCGGACGCTTGAAATGCAGGGATATACAAAATACAATTAGAAAAACGTTAGGTGTTCTAAATGTAAAAACGTGCTTATTAGCACGTTTTTACAAAGTAACAAATTTTGTAAATTGTAATTTACAAAATCTTCAAGTCTATTTTACTAACGTTATAATTTATTATTTATTTTATTCAAATTCTATGATAAGATGATTTTTTGGTATAATTTCGTTTTCTTTAACAAGAATAGATTTTATTTTTCCACTCATTGGTGCTTTAATTTTATTTCGCATTTTCATTGCTTCTAAAATTAATAGCTCGTCTCCTTCTTCCACATTGCTACCTTTTTTAACAGCAATATCTTGAATTGTTCCAGGAATAAATGAATAAATTTTAGACTCGTCTGGTCGTTGCCAGTTTTTTCTTTTTTTGAAAGAGTCGGATATCTGTGTTCTATATTCTGTTTCGTCAATATTTAAGATTTCATATTTTTTTTCCATGATTATTTAAGTTTTGAAGTTATGAAGTTATGAAGTTTTGAAGTTATGAAGTTTTGAAGTTTTGAAATTTGATAGCTTCATAATTTGGTGTAAAACCAATTCAAAATTTCAAAACTTCAAAATTTCAAAAATTTAAAATGGAGGTATTCCGTGTTTTCTATCTACTTTTGGAGAACACTTATCTTTTGAAACTTCTAATGCGTGTATCAAGAATTTTCTCGTTTCACGTGGTTCGATAACTGCATCTATATAACCTTTACCTGCGGCGATATATGGGTTTGCAAACTTCTCTTTATATTCGTCCATTTTTTGTTGACGCATTTTTTCGGGGTCGTTTGCTTCGGCAATTTCTCTTCGGAAAATAAGATTTGCTGCACCTTCTGGACCCATAACGGCAATTTCTGCATCTGGCCAAGCAAAAACAAAATCTGCACCTAAATGTCTTGAATTCATAGCAATATATCCACCACCATAAGCTTTTCGGAGTGTTAAAGTTAATTTAGGAACAGTTGCTTCACTATATGCGTAAAGAATTTTTGCTCCGTGTCTAATAACTCCTGCGTGTTCTTGGTCTACTCCTGGCAAGTAACCTGGTAAGTCCACAAGTGTGATAATTGGGATATTAAAAGCGTCGCAGTATCTGATAAAACGAGCTGCTTTGTCGGAAGAGTTCACGTCCAAAACGCCAGCCATATAATCTGGTTGATTTGCTACATAAGCCACAGTCTCTCCTTCTATTCTGGCAAAACCTATAACTATGTTCTTTGCCCAATCGCTCTGAACTTCAAAAAACTTAGATTCATCAGAAATAGCTTTTATTACATCTCTAACATCGTAAGGTTCTTTTGCATCGTCTGGCACAATATTTCCAATATCGTATTTTGCTTTTGGCGAACGTGCTTTAAAAGGCAATGCTTTTTTTGTATTATTCCAAGGAATATATGTAATTAATTCTTTTATTTGTTCGAAACATTCAAGCTCACTTTCTGCGAAGAAATGAGCATTTCCTGTTAGTTGAGTATGAGTTTTTGCTCCACCAAGTTCCTCCATAGAAATATCTTCGCCAAGCACTGATTTTATAATTTGAGGTCCTGTGATAAACATTTTTGAAATATCTTCTACCACAAAAACAAAATCGGTAAGGGCGGGAGAATATACAGCTCCACCTGCACAAGGTCCTAAAATAACAGATATTTGAGGAATTACTCCTGATGCTTTTGTATTTCGGTAAAAAATTTCGCCATATCCTGCCAAAGAATTTACTCCTTCTTGCACTCTTGCTCCTCCAGAATCATTTATTCCAATTAATGGAACTCTCATTTTAATAGCATGATCCATTATTTTAGTGATTTTTCGGGCGTGCATAATTCCCAGTGAGCCACCTGCTACGGTAAAATCTTGGGCAAAAATACAAATAGGTTTTCCCATAATTTTACCAGTTCCTGTAAGAACTCCATCTCCTGCAAGTTCTTTTTTTTCCATGTTAAAGTCCTTAGTATCATGCCTTATGAACAAATCATATTCTTGAAATGTATCCTTATCTAGCAGTGCAAGTATCCTTTCACGAGCGGTAAGTTTGCCGAGCGATTGTTGTTTTTTAACAGCTTTTTCGCCACCACCACCTTGTGCTTTCTCCCTCATTTTGAGCAAGTCTAATGTTTTTTCTTTTAACGACATATTTTAGTTTTATTATTTGTTATGGGTTACGGGTTGCAAGTTTCAGGTTGTAAAGTTACGCTTTGCGTAACTTGTAATCTGCAATTGCAACTTGACTTTGCAAATTTATAAAAACTTTTTCGTATGAATACTGATAAAAATCAATTTTTAGTTTTAATTATTGTATAATGTTTTTTATCGGTATTTGAATTGTGAATTTAGGGTTGTTATTTACCTAAATTTTAGCTATATTTCCAAAATCTTTATTTATATTAAATTAGTATCTTAATCCTGAAATCGTTGTTTTTTTTGGCATAATATTATTCAAAACTTCATAATTTCAAAACTTCAAAACTTTTCCAGCTTGTCTTGCTTAGGGTAACTTAAATTTCTATCTACTTTGCTTTCTATTTGGTAAGGTCGGTTAAATGATTCTTGTGAAACTTTAAAATAATTGGACAATTTACGGATTGTATTTTTAGAAAATCCTTTTTTGTAATTTAGGATGCCCCATAGAGCATACGGGGCTGCAAAATTTACACAAAACTAGTAAGAAGCTAATACTAATTCTCAATTATTGCATCGTAAACTGCCTGGTGTGTATTATTTCTAATTTTGTAAGAGTTTAATTTCCAGTTGTTTGCTGATGGATGAACTCTGTTTGAAAGGAAAACAAACACAATTTCGCTATCAGGATCAACCCAAACACAACAACCTGTGAAGCCGGTATGTCCGTAGGTATTTGGTGAAGCCGATTTTGCAATTATTTGTCGTTTAGACCATTTATCAAAACCAAGTCCTCGGTAGCTATCAGACTGTGTGCGAGAGAATAAGTCTATTGTAGAAGATCCCAGAAATTTACGACCACCATACGAACCACCATTCATAACCATCTGAAAAAGCACTCCCAAGTCATGAGCAGATGAAAATAAACCAGCATTGCCAGAAATTCCACCAATCATAGCAGCCGAGGGGTCATGAACATGCCCGTGAATTAATTGTTGTCGCCAAAAATTATCTCTTTCAGTAGGAACTATTTTTGCCAAACTAAATCGTTTTAAGGGTTTATAACCAGTAGTTTGCAAGCCAAGAGGAATAAAAAAGTTTCTTTGGGTATATTTATCTATATTTGAATTATTTATAGAGTCAATAACTTGTTGGAGTAAAATCATATTTACATCACTATACTGATAAATTTTCCGAGAATAGGCTCTAAGTTGTTTAGTGTCAATCCATAAAGTGTCTTCGTAGCTTTTATTCAAATACATTCCAGAAGCAATTTGGACCTCACTACTATCTTTCACAAAACGATTGGAATACAAAGTATTACGATATTCGTTTTTTGTGAGCATTATTTTTTCAGGAATACTGTCATTTATTATAGTATCAATTTTTAAGCTATCTTGCTGATTTATAAATTGGTCTACGTATTTATTATACTCTTGCCGCCACAATAAATATCTTAAAATTGGCATAGCTGGCAAAAGACCAGATTCGTGTCGCAATAGATCCCTTGCAGTTACTTTAAAAATATTCAAACGAGGTGTAGCAGTTATAATTAAAGTGTCGTAAGCAACTATTATACTGTCGTTTATATGCAAAGTATCCTGATATTTTAGTATTTTATTTATATCCTTTACTTCGTTCAAGTTAAGGGTGTCAATATTTAAAATAGTGTCTGGTTTTATGCGAGTATATTCAATTTTTGTGTTATCAAAATAAGTTCCAATTTCTTTACCAAGACTTAATTTTCCTTGCTCCACCATTTTCATTGCCGAGAGAGTTGTTGCGGCAATTTTTGTTACCGAAGCAACATCGTAAACATCTGTTGTCTTTGTGTTTATACGTCGAGAATAAGTATGATAACCATAACCTTTATTTAAAATTACACAGCCATTTTTTGCCACAAATATCTGACAACCTGGTGTGGCCCCTCTATTTATTCCATAATTTACGATAGAGTCTATTTTATTCAATTTTTTGGAGTCAATTCCAACCTCTTCTGGGATTGTGTATTTTAAACGAATTTTATCTGTAAATGAGCCTGTATTTATTTTAAAATCAGCAATTTGAATTGGTAGTTTTCCTTTTGCAGGAATTCCTCCAAAAATTAATTGTGCCACAAAATCTTGCTCTATTTGAGTAGTATCCCAAACATGAATCAGGTATGGAAAATCTTTTAACTTCTCCAAATTATTGGTATTTTTAAAATTCACAATAATAATTTTACCTTTTTCATTTAGTTCCATTAAAATATTAAGTATCTCATTATTAATTGGATAATTATTTAACGTAATTATACCATTTTTTTCGCCATAAATTTTAAATCGTGCTTCAATTTTATCTACTTCTGGATTTAGATGAATATTAAAAACGTCTTTGTAATGATTCAGAGATGCTTGGAATGTTTTATACTCTTTTTTACCCAACGAAACTGATTGAAAATCGCTTGTAATATTTTGTATTGGCAAAAAATCGTCCTTATTATTTAGAATTGTAAATGATTTTTGATACAATTCACGAGAAAATAGCATTTTATCAAGTGAATTAACATAAGCAGTTGCAGAGTCAATATCTATTTTTTTATAATTGTTGAGATTTAACCAAGTTTTTGCCAATAATATTTTTTTTACCTTGGCATTTAATATTTTTAGATATTTCTTTTTACTATTTGCCTTATCTGTAAGCTCTTCTATTAAATTTTCATAATCATTATTAAAAATTAGAACATCATAATTATTTTCAAAAAATAATGAAATATCTTCTTCTTTTTCATATTCTTTAAAAACAACTCCTTTGTATTCCAGTTTTTCTTGTGAATTTTTATTATAAATAATTGAAGGAAGTCCTTTACTTATTAATTTTTTATAAGTTTCTATTTTTGAAGTTTTTTGAACAGTATCATTCGGGAAATCTACAACTTTTATACAGGGAAAAACTTTATTTTCTTGTAAATATTTTGCATATAAATTTAACTTCTTATTATAAAAAATTAAAGTTGCAGTATCAATTTCTGTTGTATCTGCAATATAATCAGTTATATTTAAGAAATTTATATTTACACCAAGTTTGTTATTTTGTTCTGCAACAAGTTTGGCAAATTTAATTTGTAAGCTATCGTCTGCCACCGAAAATATTGTTTTTTGAGATGGATATTGAGTAATATCATTAATAAAATCTAAACTTAAATTATTTGAAGAAAGACCTACAAACAGTGGAATTTTACTTTTTTTCTGTAAATTATTTATTAAATTAACATAATTAGCCAAAGAGTCTTCTGATAAAATTGCTCCTCCAATATTATATTTTTCTATAAATAAATTAATATTATCTTTTTCCGAAAAACCTTTATTTTTAGAAAGAAAAATTATTTGTCCAACCTTCTCTTCAATTGTCATTTCTGAAATAATAGAATCTGCCCAAGCAGAGTTTACGTTCAAAAATTCTATTTCAATTTCCTCGTTATCAGTATCTTTATTGAAAATAAAAAATACCGATACAATTATTAAAATAACAGCAATAGGAATTGTTATAAATAGTATTTTTTTTGTGCTTTCGTTCATTTTTTATGGTTTTATGGTTGAGTCCACTCCGAAAAGCCTCTTTTTACCAAACTCGGCGTTATAAATCTTTTTTTAATCCTCATTATCAATAAGATAACTGTGGTTAAAAAAAGATTTATGCCTTGATTTTGACAAAAATAGACTTCTCGGAGTGGACTCATGGTTGCAAATAATAAAGTTTTGATTTACAAAAGTAATAAAAAATTTACAGAAAAAGATGTGATTTTATTTATTTTTATTTTCAGAGCACTCCTAAAAACTCAAAAATCAAGGCTTTCAAAATTTTTGAAGTTTGAGTTTACTACTGTAAATGAGTATTTTAATAATTTTGTATAACATGCCGTTAGGCACTTGGGGTTTTTAGTCTCTTAATCCTTAAATCGTTTTTTTTGCATAATATTATTCAAAACTTCATAATTTCAAAACTTCAAAACTTTTCCAGCTTAGGAGTGCCCTTCAATAGAAAATAGAGTTTTTGTTATTTTAAAATATCTCCATTTGATTTTACAACAAAATGTATGCTATCTGTTGCGGTAGGCATTATTACAGCACTAATTTTTTCTTTTTTATCTATCTTATTATAAAGCTTTTCGCTCAATAGAAGTTTTTGTATTCCTTTTTTGTCTAATTGTTTGTCTTTTCCGTTTTCGGTAATTGTGTAGGCACTAGAAATGTTGATTTCTAAATAAAAGATTGTTTCAGAATATGAATTTCCAATAGAGTCTGTTTTACTTATTGCTTCTGTAAACATATTATCTACAACTCCTTGCAAAAAATATACAGGTTTATTTTTTGCTTTTAAATAATTACTGATAATTGTATATCCAATAAAAGTAACTATAGAAATTAAGACAAATCCAATAAGTTTTATTTTTATTGATGCTAATATTATAAGAAATAAGCTCACAAACCATAAGAATAATAGGACATAAACTATAACAACTGGTGGTGGAGTTCTAAAATTTTTAAGAACTGGTGCTATATCATTTGAATATATTTTTTTCCAGTCAATCATAAGTTAATTTCTTAGGTGTTTTATTTATAATCAGATATTTATTTTTATTCTACACAATTTTGAGTCCACTCCGAAAAGCGTCTTTTTGCCAAACTCGGCGTTGGATACAAATTTTAAAAGACTCATTTACAGTGAGTGCAATGAGACATGCTCATTGTGTTTTTAAAATTTGTATCCGCCTTGATTTTGACAAAAATACACTTGTCGGAGCGGACTCAATTTTAGAGACTATGTTAGAACTATAAAAATAAATATCAACTCATAATTAAAATAATGAGTTGATATTTATTTAGTGTATATTTGTTAATATTTTTATTATTAGTGTATTATGGTAATGCTTTTGCTTATTTAAGCAAAGTTTAAAATTCAGGTTCTTTGTAAGGGTGATTGAATTTTATTGGTTTTGTATATTTGTTAAGTTCGTTACCCGAGGCATCTAATAGAGCAAATTTTACACTGAATTTTTTATTTTCTCCTTCATTACCAAAAGAAAAAGCTCCAGAACACATACCATGTCCTATTTTTATTTCTTTATTGTCTGCTGTTAGGTAATAAATAGTTGTTTCGTTTGTTTTTAGGTTTGTAAACTCTGTTTTTATTAAAACTTCTGAATCGTCTTTTATTTCGCAATTAAAAATAGCATATAAAGCTGGACCACAGCCAAAATGATCGCATAAAGTTTCTTTAAATTTGGGTTTTTTATTCCAAACAGGTGCTTCTGTATCTGTTTCATTTACTACCGTCCATGTTTTTTTGTTTATTTCTTCAATTTCGTATGCCCAATCACTAAACTCATCATCTTCGCTACCATTTTTGAGATTATCTATTTTAAGATGGTAAGTTTTTCCTTTTTTAAGTTGTTTTTCGGGTTTTAAAATTACTTGTGTTTGACTGAACATTCCTTCCTGACGGCTGACTATTGTTAGTTTTACTTTGTGTCTTCCTGCTTGCAAATAAACTGGATATTTAGTATTCAGTTTATTTACAACTTCTTGACTCATAGAATAAGCCGTTATCATTATCCAAGAGTTTTGTTTTATTTCCTGATTTTCTGGAAAGAACCATAGTCCTCTATCTCCACACATAGCAAAAATATTTGCTGAAATTGTAATAAATAATAATGTAATGATAATTTTTTTCATGGTGTTTTTTTTTAAGGTTGGTGTAAAAATGGCGGCTACCCACGTAAAGTTCGACAACTGACTGCACTCGGCAGGTGTTTTTCACCTGCCGCTTATTACTTATTGTTAGGTGCAATGTGTTGATAGCTAGCCTTGTCCAGTATTACGCAAGTAGCCAAAATGACAAATGTTTGATTAATAATTTATTTTTCGTTGGTGTTAGCAAAAGTAGTCAATTGAATACTAATCATATAGTTAATTATTCTATAAAACTCAAGGCAAAATGTGCCTTCTTCAAAATCTCCTTCACAATTTTCTCCGTAATAATTTTCCATGTTATACATAACATCTGTTTCTGGTTCTATGTTTGCACTTGCGATTAAAACTGTTTCTGGATTAATGGCAATAGTAAAATACTGGGTAGCAATAGGTTTATCTGTGTCTGTTTCTAAAACATCAATAGAAATATGTGCTATACTCATATCATTTTCATATTCAATAATATAAGAAGTAATATCATTTATTTTTGTGTAAACATCTTGTTCCGATTCGTTGTAAATTTCGTCTGTTGATTCAATCATTATATCTATTATATCGTCTAAATTTGTACTAAATTCAGAAGCATTCATTACTTCAAAAAATAAGGAATATTCATAAGTTCCTGTGTTAATTGTTAAAGAATTATCATCATCTGTAAATAATTCCATTCCAGCCGGCACTGTTATCACCACACCATACTCAAGGTCTTCATAAATATCGTAATTAAAATCAGACAAATCATATTGAAATTCATTCAAGTATTCAATGAAATAAGAAATATTCTTGTCTAAAACATCTGTTGTTTCATACAACTCTTCTAATGAGCGTGTTTTTGTTTTCACAAAATTATAGCCGTTGTAAGAAACTTCTTTGTAATCTTCTGTAATAAAGTTGCTTAGGTCGTCTTCTGATATCTCTTCTTTTTCTATAAGGGCAGAGTAATCTATATCTATTTCTACTTTTGCTGAGAATGATTGTGAGGCAGCAACAATACCTGTTGGTAGTTCTTTTGTTGTTGAATTTTCTAAATCTACAAGATATTTTGCAGGTATTATCCAGCTAACATTTGAAGCTCCATTTTCTAAACCTCCATCACAAATACCTATCAATTCACCATTTTTGTTTACTGCAGGTGCTCCTGAAAATCCAGGCAATAAACTTCCTTGCAAATAAAAAATATCTAAATCCAAATCTGGCATACCTGCATTTTTTATTGCTATTACATCTTTTGGCGGAATAATTTTACTTAAAATTTCGGGACTTGCATATCCTTTAGATAATTTCCGAGATGAGCTACCTTCTGCTCCACTATTGTAGCCAAATGCGTGTATATCAGCAGCATACTCTATTTTATTGTCGTTGTAGCTATTGAAAGCAACAAATCCACTTGGTATTGTTCCTTCTACTTTTAACATTACTAAATCGGCAGGTTTATATACTTTTTCTATTGTTGCTTTTTTTATAGAACTTTTTCCAGAAGCATCGGTATAAACTATCATTATTTTTGCCGATTCTTGCATGGCATGTAAAGACGTAACTACTTGATTTGTTTCTTTCCACAAAAAACCAGAGGCAACACCACTATGTTTTCCTTGCACTATTACTTTTACCAACGATTTTTTTATTTTACTCGGATTCACTTGTGAAAAAGAAAAGCCAAATATCATTAATAAAAATATACTTAACACTGTTTTTTTAATCATAACATAAGATTTTAATTATAAATAATAATGTTTGTTTTTGATGTTCTGTAGGAATATTTTTGGTAATTTCGGTTGAAATAGATTGCCAAATACCTCCAGTATTTTCTAATTTTGTTAATATTTCGGATAAAGAATTGTTTTCAATTTCATTTAAGGTTTCACATTTTGATACTTCCAAAACTCCATCATCTCCCGACGAACAAAAGACATCTCGTATTGAAAGTAATACTTCTTTTTGAATTTCTTCGGGGAGTTCTTTTACAGATATTGCCAAAGTATTCCAAAACCCTCCCACTACACTAAAATCTTCCATTATCTCTTCGGTTGTTTTGCTTGCATCGGAATATTTTAGCAAATAGCAATCATCTAAGCTAACTTCTGCTGAATATAAAACACTTGCATGTTGTTTTGCCGCAAAATTATTATTGTTGTCAGCAGGAATATAGGAGGACTCATTTTTTGCTATCAGCTTATTATCAACTTCTTCTGTTTTGATAGAATCAGAATTATTAGTATTATTAATTTTTGTAGTATCGGTTGTTTCTATAACTTCTTCTTTTTCAGTAGAATTATTCTTTACCAGTCCCATTTCCTTATAAATAATAAAATCAAGTGCTTGCTGTTCGGTAAAACCAAGGTCTATATATTCTTGTTTCATTTTTGCCAAAGATGGCGACAAAAAATTGTTGGTGCGTGTGTATATCCCCAGAAAAATCCCTCCAACCATAAATAGTCCAAAAGCCCCAATTCTTAGACTTTTTATCACTCCCATATACTTATTTCTAAGACCTAAGAGAATTACAAGCATAGATGAGAGTGTCCCTATTGTTGCACTAACAACAGGTGAAACAGCCATTCCTAAAAGCACGCCAAACATTAAACCAATTCCTATTCCGCTAAAAAGCGAAGCAAAAATTTTGGCTGCAGTAATTTGGTTATCAGAAGTTTTAGGTTCTTTTTTCTTATCACCATCTTTTATAAAAGGAATTTCCTCGTTCAAAATATTTTCCATGAAATTTTTAAATGTTCGTATGTTCTTTTTTGAAAAAATTGTTTTTAAATTCATTTGAATTAGTGCGTTGCGGGATTTGTCAAAGACAAAAATAATAATTTTAATGAAAAATAGCAAAAAAACATGCTTTTTTTCATTGAGATAAATCAATTGAGTCCACTCCGACAAGTGTATTTTTGTCAAAATCAAGGCGGATACAAATTTT
>JAOZQN010000150.1 GCA_029932195.1 Bacteroidales bacterium
TTATATAATAAATTTTGGGGTGTAAATAAAATATTTGATTTTATTAATAGCGGTTTAAAAACAGAACGAAATTATATAACTTTACAAGAAAATAAACAAAAAATTAAAAATGTAGTTCATAATTTTTATAATCTATCCGAAAAAGAAATAAAAGAAGCATATCAAACCGAAGATAGCAGAGACTGGAAAGTAGTTAATGCGAAGAAAGATATTAAAGCTAATTATAATAAAAATTGCTATCAAGAAATTAATTACAAACCGTTTGAAAAAAGATGGACATTTTATACAGGAAAAAGTAAAGGATTTCATGGAACACCTGGAAATAAGATGGTTCAAAATTTCATAAATAAAGAAAATATTGGACTTGTAATCAAAAAAAGAAATTTTGAAAAAAATTATACGCATTGTTTTGTAATTAACCAAATTACGGACATTAATTTTCTTAGTGGTCAATCTTATGTAACGCCACTTTGGATTTACAAAGAAAACGGAGATGCTTTCAACGGAAATGGGAAACACAAAAATAAAGTTTCAAATATAAATATAGAATTAGAAGAACTTTTACAAAATACTTATGGTAAAAAAAATATTACTGAAGAAATTTTTTATTATACTTATGCTGTTTTATATTCAAATATTTACCGTAAAAGTTTTCCTGAATTATTAAAAATTGATTATCCCAAAATACCTTTTACAAAAAACGTGAAAATATTTGAAAAATTATCAATTCTCGGGAAAGAGCTCGCTGATTTGCATCTGCTAAAATCTGCAAAAATAAATAAACCACAAGTTAAATTTTTGGGAAACGGCAACGGAATAATTGAAAAATTAAAATATGACCAAGAACAAAAAATAATCAAAATAAATGACACTCAATATTTTGATAATATAAAATCGGAACTTTGGGAATTTAAAGTTGGTAAAAATCAAGTAATTAAACAATTGCTTAAACAAAAAGAAAAAATAGAATTTGAAGACGCTATTGAATTTAGTCAAATAGCAACGGCCATATATGAAACATTTAAAACACAAAATAAAATAGATGAGATTTATCCAAAAATATTAAATGGACTGATTGAAAAGTAAAACGTATATCATTTTCTTGATTTGCAGTGTTTTTTATATTGTGCGGTGAATGTGAACTTCTAATATTTTAATTACAAATTATAAATTACTAAATGATAAAAAGTGAAAAAATAAAGGAATTCACGATATAAAAAACATATCATATAATTTTAGAACATACGGGTTGCAAAATTCACACAAACCCACAAGATTTTAAAGTCTTGTGGGTTTGTTCTTTTTACAATAAAAATAAGTGCTACAATTTTCGTGTTATTTCATTTTTTTTGTAAAATAGAAAAAACACTTTACTTTTGAAAAAATTGTGGAAAGCAAAAAAAAATTATAACTACATTTGTATAAATCAATTATCTATAACTTATTTTGAAAATATTAATAATAAATACATACGACGCTATGGGCGGAGCTGCAATTGCGGCTTTGCGACTTCTTAAAGCTCTAAAAAAACAAGATGTAGAAATAAAAATGTTGGTTCAGAAGAAAAAAACTGACCATAATTTTATTGAGCAAACGAGTAATAACTTTATCAACAAACAAAAAAACTTTTTCTACTTTGCCTATGAACGTCTGTTGTTTAAACTAAAAGAAAAAGATATTTCCGTGAGATTTGCTTTTTCTATGGCAAATATTGGCGAAGATATTTCTAATCATAAATTTGTTAAAGAAGCAGATATTATTCATTTGCATTGGATAAATTTTGGTTTTTTGTCAATCAATTCTTTGCAAAAGCTATTCAAACTGGACAAACCAATTGTCTGGACTTTACACGATATGTGGTCATTTACTGGCGGTTGCCACTATGCTTATGATTGCAAAAAATATCAAACACATTGTTCTAACTGCTCTTATTATTTAAAAAACAGTAAAGACAAAGATATTTCGCACAAGGTTTTTGAAAATAAAATAAATCTTTTTGGAGACGTAAATCTGAATTTTGCAACATGTAGTAATTGGCTCGGAAACACGGCAAAAGAGAGTAAATTAATTTCAAAATATAAAATTACTCCAATAAATAACGCAATAGAAACAGACGTTTTTAAACCTTTGGATAAAAAAACATGTAGAGAAAAGTTAAATATTCCTACCGATAAAAAAATAATTCTATTCGGAGCAATGAATATGTCTGACGAACGGAAAGGTTTTAAATACTTAAAAGAGGCATTAAATATTTTGAAAAAAATGCCAAATACTGATAAAATATTAATACTACTTTTTGGGAAGTCTTCGGAGGAATTATTACAAGAACTTCCTTTTGATTATCACAATATAAAATTTACAAGCTCACAAGACGATATTTTAAATATCTATAATTCTGCTGATATTTATGTAATCCCTTCTATTCAGGATAATTTGCCGAACACAATTGTAGAATCTCATTCTTGTGGAGTTCCTGTTGTGGGATTTGATACCGCAGGAATATCTGAAATGATTTCTCATAAAAATACTGGCTATTTGGCAAAATATAAATCATCAAACGACTTAGCCACTGGAATTTATTGGACATTATTTAATTCCAATAGCCAAAATATTTCTGAAAATGCAAGAAAATATGCCTTAGAAAATTACTCTGAAACAATTGTTGCAAATAAATACATAGATTTATATAAAAACATATTGAAAAAATAGTATCTTTGTTATTTTAAAATTTACATTTTGTCATTAACTTTTGGCAATTAGCTATTTGCTGAAAAAACAAGTGTGTTTATGGTGTAAACTCCTTTTTTTACTAAACATATAAACTTTCAGGCGATAGCCAATTCTTAATTTGAAATTTACTAAGTATTTATTTACCCTATTGTGAAAAAAACACTAATCATAATTTTATATCTGTTCATTTTCTTTCCGCTTTTTTCACAAGCTCCTATAAAATTTGAACACATTTCTTTGCAAGATGGCTTGTCGCAAAGCAGTGTGAAGTGTATTTTGCAAGACAGCAAAGGTTTCATCTGGTTTGGAACTTTTGATGGACTAAATAAATACGATGGTTACAAAATACAAATATTCCGTAACTCAAACGATAGCAATTCTATAGCAGGAAATTCCATCAATGCTATTTTTGAAGACAAACAAAAAGACATGTGGTTTGGAATTAGCCAAACAGGACTATCAAAATATAATCAAATTAGCGAA
This sequence comes from Bacteroidales bacterium, assembly GCA_029932195.1. Taxonomy (GTDB): domain Bacteria; phylum Bacteroidota; class Bacteroidia; order Bacteroidales; family JAOZQN01; genus JAOZQN01. The sequence continues at coordinate 3,214 of JAOZQN010000150.1, forward strand.
ACTTTTGAATTGTATTCTAATAATGAAAGAGATAGTTCTTCTATTAGCGACAATACTGTTCTTTCTATTTGTGAAGACAACAAAAATAGTTTGTGGGTTGGAACAAAAAATGGACTTAATAAATTTAATAAAGAAACAAAAAAATCTATCAGATTTGACATCAAAGATGGGCTTTATAACAATTTCATATACAAAGTAATAGCAGATAGCAATGAGAGGATATGGCTCGGCACAAGAAGTGGACTTAATTATTATGATATTGAAAATGATAAGATTGTAAAAATAACAAGTGAGGACAATATTTTGGCTGACAAAAAAATTAGAGATCTTTATATTGATAAAAATCAAATTCTTTGGATAGTTACAAATAAAGGTTTTTTTTCGTTAAATATAAAAAATATTCGTTTAAATAAAGATACTAAAATAACTTATTATCAAGGAGAAGTAAGTAATTTTTATTCAATATCAGAAGATAAAAATAATAACTTGTGGCTGGCAACAAAAAATAGTGGAGTAGCTATTTTTAACAAGAATGTCAAATCTTTTTTTCTGCAAAAAAACAATCCTATTTTTAAAAATAGTTTAACGGTAAACAACATATTATCAGTCTATAAGGACAAGTCAAATATTATGTGGGTGGGAACACAACTTGGTGGTGTAAATAAATATAATGTTCTTGCAAAACCATTTAATAGTTATGGTCACAACCCACTAAATCCTAATAGTATAAGTTCAAATCAGATACGAACTATTTATGAAGACTCCAAAGGAACAATTTGGCTTGGCACAAAAAATGGACTAAATAAATGGCTACGAGACGAAAATAAATTTATTCATTATCAATATGATAGCAAAAATAAATATAGCATAAAAGATAATTATGTCCGTGCAATCTTGGAAATGGAAGACGGCAATTTTTGGATAGGAACTGATACTGCCGGAATACTCGTTTTTAATCCTAAAACAGAACAATTTTTTAAGCAATATAAAAACATAGAAAAAGATAGTAATTCATTGTCTAATAATAAAATATGGAAAATAATTGAAGACAGCAAAGGACAGATTTGGATAGCAACTTTTGGTGGAGGCTTAAATAAATTTGATAAAAAAACTGGTAATTTTAAAATTTATAAAAACGACCCAGAAAATAAAAAATCTATCAGTGGAAATAAAATTACTACAATTTACGAAGATAAAAAAGGAAACCTCTGGATAGGAACTTATGGCAATGGAATAAATTTATACAATCCTGAAAATGATAACTTTATACGATTTAATAAAAAGGAAACAGGTAGCGATTTTATAGACAGAGTTTATTATATAATAGAAGATTCTCAAAATAAATTATGGGTAGCAACCGAAGGAAGTTTAAATTTGTTTGATTACGAAACAAACTCATTTTCAGAGTTTAACTATAACTCCTTGAACTTTATAAATCCCGTTTTAATGTCTATTTTAGAAGACGAGGAAAGAAATTTTTGGATTTCGACAAATAATGGGCTTATAAAATATAACTTGGAAGAAGGTGGAGTAAAAACTTTTTATCTCAGCGACGGGCTTCTTAGCAACGAATTTATGATTGGGGCAAATCTAATTAGTTCAAAAGGAGAAATGTTTTTTGGAGGGATAAATGGATTAAATGTTTTTTATCCAAAAGAAATTTACGACAATCCCAACAAGCCATTTATGGCGATAACTAATTTTAAAATTCTAAACGAATTACCAGAATTAGATAGTAATATTACTTATAAAAAAACATTAGAGCTAGAATATAAAGATAACGAATTTTCATTTGAATTTGTGGCAATAGATTATGGACTTTCTGAAAAAAATCAATACGCATATATGTTAGAAGGTTATGATGATGATTGGATTTATTGCGAAAATCGCAGATTTGCTTCTTATACAAACTTAAACCCTGGAAAGTATATTTTTAAAGTCAAAGGGTCTAATAATGACGGTATTTGGAATAACAAAGGGGCAGGAATCATAATTATAATAAAACCTCCTTTTTGGCAAAAAACTTGGTTTATAGTACTAATATTAAGTTTTTTAGCTTTTGGAATATACGCACTTTTAAAATATAGAGATGTTGCTCGGGATAAAAAACACTTAGAAACAAAAGTAGCAGAACGAACAGTGCAAATAACTCAAAAAAATGAGGAAATATCATCTCAATTAGAAGAGATAGAAACACAAAAGGAGAACTTACATAAGTCATATAAAAACATAAGGATACTTAGCGAAATAGGACAAAAAATAACAGCTCACCTTTCTATAGAAAATATATTTGAAACAGCACAAAAAAATATTGGAACACTCGTTGATTCTACTATTTTTGGTGTAGGAATTCGCAATAAAGCTCTCAAAAGACTTGATTTCAAAGTGGCTACAAAAAACAAAAGTGAAATAGAAATTTTAAAAGTTAAATTAAACGAAAAAAACAAACTTGCTATTTGGTGCTTTGAAAATAAAGATACAGTTATTATCAATAATTATAAAAAAGAAGTAAAAAGCTATACAAATGAAGAAGAAATAGAACCGTTATTAGAAAATGCCTCAGAGTCAATAATTTACCAACCAATTATTTCTGGAGATGAGTGTATTGGAGTAATTACTGTTCAAAGTTTTGAAGAGAAGAGATATAGAAATTATCATTTGAATATAATAAAAAACCTTGCAGTTTATATCTCAATAGCATTAGATAATACTCACTCTTACAATCAGATAGAATTGCAAAAAAGACATATTACCGACAGTATTTCTTACGCCCGAAGAATACAAGAAGCAATTTTGCCTCCACAAAAAATACTTGACGAACTTTTGCCTGATTATTTTCTCTATTTTAAACCACGAGATATTGTTAGTGGCGATTTTTATTGGGCAAAAAAAGTAACGATAAATAAACAAGAGCTAACAATTATCCTTGCAGCCGATTGCACTGGACATGGTGTTCCTGGTGCATTTATGAGCATGCTCGGAGTTTCCTTGCTGAACGAAATAGTAGCTTTTTATGAAAACAAACTTGACAATCCCAACGATTTACAACCACACCTAATACTCAACGAGCTGAGAACTGGTATAATAAATTCTCTTCGTCAAACAGGGAAATTTAACGAACCACAAGATGGCATGGATATTGCCCTATCAATCATTGATTATAAAAATATGACACTGAGATTTTCAGGGGCAAACAATCCACTTTTTCATATAAGAAAAACGAACAATAACAACGCAGAAGAGCCTTACGAACTTACTGAAATTAAAGCTAATAGAATGCCAATAGGTTATTTTATGGGCAACGAAAAAAGTTTCACATCAGAAACTATTAGCCTGAAAGAAAAAGATACCATTTATATGTTTTCTGATGGTTACACAGACCAGCTTGGCGGAAAAAATGAAAGAAAATTTTTGAAAAAACGTTTTAAAAAGTTACTTTTATCGTTTCAAGAAAACCCAATGCTGGAACAGAAAGAAAAATTAGAAGAGGTATTTCAAAAATGGATCTCATTTAAAAATTATATTGGAGAATTTTACGAACAATTAGATGATATTGTTATTATTGGAATAAAACTATAAGTTAAGTAAGTAGATTGACAATTTTAAATTTGCAATTTACGATTGGTTTACACTTGATAATCAGGAGTAAACTAATTGTTAATTATCCATCTACTTATTTGAGTAGTAAGTTGCTAATTTATTTTGTCTAAATTTCACTAATTCTCATCTTTCATTTATTTAGACTGAATTTATTTAACTTTCTTTTTTTATAATCAACTAATATACAACCCCAATAAACAAACAAACCTTTTTTATTACAACCTGTATGGATAATATTCTTACCCAAAGACATAACGGCACACTTGAAATATTCCAACTTATGATAAAAAATAAAGTAGTTGCTTCTTACATAGGACCTTTTGATGGCGAGATTTTATCGCTTCTTGCAGAAAACATAAAAGGATCTTTATGGGGAGAAGCAAAACAAGGAAAACGATTCTTTAAAATATTTATAGAATTAGCACAAAATATTTCACTCTACTCGGCTGAAAAAAGCTCTACAAAAAAAGATAGCTCTCCTTTTGGGGAAGGAAGTCTTATTATTAGTGAATATGACGACCACTTTTTATTCTCGGCAGGAAATATAGTTAATGCAGAAACAGCAAAATTACTTACAAAAAAATGTGAGAAGATAAATACTTTAGACCGAGTTGGTCAAAGAAAATTAAAAGGAGAATTAAGGAGCAAAACACATGAAATGGGTGGTGGAAATATTGGTTTGGTGCAAGTTGCACTCGCCTCCAAACATGAACTCAACTTTGAAATTATACAAATGGATAAAGAGAAATCATTTTACATAATTAGTGTAAAAATAGATAAGTAGTTATTCTTATTGTTAAATTATCTATCAAAAAATACAACAATTTTAACAATTCTGCAATAAAACAATAAAGCTTAATTATTGATGAAAAAAATAATCATAATATATAATCTGCTTCTTTTATTTGTGATACCAAGTTTTTCGCAAATAAAAAATACGGGTTTACCTTTTATAAAAAACTATGTTCCACAAAGTTATGGTGCGGGAATACAATCTTGGGATGCTGTGCAAGACCACAGGGGAATTATGTATTTTGCAAATAATGGAGGAGTTTTAGAATACGATGGCAATAATTGGCGAATAATAGAGCTACCATTAGAATCAACGACTCGTTCTCTTGCAATTAACAAACAAGGGAAAATTTATGTAAGCTCAGAAAATGAATTTGGATACTTAACTACTGACTCTGTGGGCAATACAATATATGCCTCTCTAACACACTTATTGCCAAAAAATCATAAAGATATTGGAATTGTATGGAATGTTAGCTATTTTGAAAATAAAATATATTTTCAAACACAAAATAGAATTTATGTTTTAGACCAAAATAATAAAATTGAAATAATAGAACTTGAAAACAAAACTACAGGTTTTTATGCCTCTAAAAATGGTTTATTCACTTTTTCAAGATTGGGGATTGCAAATATTGCAAATAAAAAATCAGCTTTTATTGAAAATAGTGCAGATAAAAGCATATATTCAATAATAAGATACGATAACGAAACAGAACTAATCGTTACAAAACAGGGAGACCTTTATAAATTAAAAAATGAAAAAGTTACAAAATGGGATTTTGAAAACGACTACCTGAAAGATGTATTAATTTACAATGCCTTAAATATTTCGGATAACTATTTTGCCATTATAACTTTGCTCGATGGCGTTTTTATTATAGATAAAAATGGAAAACTAATACAACATTTTTGTGAAAAAAATGGACTTGACGACAATGCAATTTATAATGCCTATCTTGATAATCAGAAGAATTTGTGGCTTATGGGAGTAACAACTATTTCTAAAATAGAACTTTTTTCACCTTTTACAATTTTTAACAAACAATTTAACCTTGAGTTATCAACAGTAACTTTTATATCCAAAGAAAATGAAACTTTATATGTGGGAACAGGAGCAAAAGTTTTTAATCTAAAACTTCAAGAATATTATCCGCCACAAAACGCTATTGAATTTAATGAAATAACAGGAGTAGAGGGGCAGTCATGGGGAACACAAAAAATTAAGAATGATATATTTATTTGTCTTTCAACAGGAATAGCTCAAGTTTTACAAGAAAAAATAAAATCTGTTTTTGAATTAGATAATGTTTGGAAATTGTTAGAAATAGAACAAAATAACATATATATTGCAGGAACAAAGAATGGTTTATTTTCATTAAAGTATGATAATAATACCTTTGTAGGTGTTAAAAAAATACAAGGTTTTGATAAAAATTGTCGTTATATAGAAAAAAGCAATAAGGGTGATTTGTGGATTACAATACCAGGAGAAGGCTTATATAAAATTATACTAAATAAAAATAAAGACAGCATAATAAATAAAATATTATATGATGAAAAGAAGGGATTGTTAGACAAATCGGATATCACTATGGATATTGATGGAGATAAATTAATTATATCCACAGAAAAAAATTTATATACTTATGATGAAAAAACAGACTCTATAATAAAGGTAGAAGACTGGAATATTTTTTTTAATCCAGACAATGAACTTTCTTTTATAGGAATAGATGGAATAGGAAACTCTTGGGTAGAAGATGATGATGTTAGCAAAATTGCAATTATTTCGGAGCAAGAAAATGGAGAGTATAAAGCTGATTTTAAAACTGCCGCAAGACTGAGAAACTTCAATTTGTTTAGTAATTTTATTGCTTTAACAGAAAACACTATACTTATTGCAACTGGCGAAGGATTAATTCACTACGACAGTAGAATAACTAAAAATCATGATACCGAATTTAAAAATCTAATAAGAAAAGTAGAAATATTAAGAAACGACTCCCTTGTTTTTGGTGGGGCATACATTGATAAAGACAGTGTATTGACAGACAAACAATTAAAAAAAGATATTCGTAAAATTAAGTATAAAAATAATTCATTAAGATTTACGTATTCTGCTTTGTTTTACGAAGAGTCTAACAAAATAGAATACCAATATATACTAACTGGATTTGATAAACAATGGTCTAAATGGAGTAGAGAAACAAAAAAGGAATACACAAATATTCCTCCTGGAAAATATACTTTTAAAGTAAAAGCAAGAAATATTTATGACAACGAAAGTAATATTGTAGAATATCAATTTGTTATTATACCACCATGGTATAGAACTTCTTATGCCTATATTGCATATTTTATTCTTGGGATTTTATTTATTCTTTTATTAATGAAATTTGCAACGCACAGAATGGCAGTCCGAAACCAGAAATTAGAAGATAAGGTTAAGGAACGAACCAACGAATTGCAAATAAAAAATGTGGAATTGGAACAACAAAAAGAAGAAATACAAACACAAACGGAGGAACTGGAAATTATTAATAAAGAATTAGAAAAACTATCAATTGTAGCAAGCGAAACCGATAATGCCGTAATTATTACCGATAAAAATGGTGATTTTGCTTGGGTAAACGATGCTTTTGTCCAAATGTTTGGATACACACTTGGCGAACTTATAGATAATGTTAGTTCAAATATAATTTCAGAAAACACAAATCCAACTATTAAAAAATTAATAAATAAATGTTTTTCTGAAAAAGTAACGGTAGAGTATGAACTAAAGACTAAAACGAAAGCTGGAGAAACATTATGGGTTCATACTACATTAACTCCTGTTTTTGATGAGTTTGGAGATATTAGAATGCTCGTAGCAATAGATTCTGATATTACTAAAATTAAAAATGCGGAGAAGAAAATTACTCAACAAAACGAGAACATAAAAGGGAGTATTAGATACGCACTAAAAATACAAAAAAGTATTCTACCTACGGCTGATGACCTTGCTTGTTTTTCCGATAACTTCATAATTTACAAACCAAAAGACATTGTTTCTGGTGATTTTTATTGGTTGGCAAATAATTGTTTTTTGGATAATAATTTTGAGGAATGTGTTACTTGTAAATCAGATAATAATCATTCTGAAATAGGCAAATATTCCTTTTTTGCAATGGTAGATTGCACAGGACACGGAGTTCCAGGAGCTTTTATGTCGCTTATTGGCAGTAGGTTACTTAGCGAAATAATTAACGAAAGAAAAATTCACGAAACAAATGAAATTTTAGAACACTTAGACAAAGGAGTAAAAGACGTTCTGAAACAAAGCAAAACAAATAGCCGAGACGGAATGGATATGAGTCTTTGTAGAATGAAAAGAATTTGTATTGATAACAAAATGAAATTCGAGGTCTATTTTTCGGGAGCAAAATTGCCTATCACATATTATTCGCAAGAGCAAAATAAGCTAATAAAAACAAATTCTACAAGACGAACAATTGGTGGCAGAAGTAAAAATATAAAAGAATTTGAAAAAAATAAAATAATTTTAGATAAGGGAGATATATTATATTTTTATTCCGATGGATTTAAAGACCAAAATAATAAAGAACGAAAGAAAATAGGAACATCTAAAATAAATCGTGCGATTCTTAAAAATATAAATCAGCCATTAGAAGTTCAGAAAAAAGAATTAGAAAACCTATTAGACAGCTGGCAAGACAAACAAGACCAAAGAGACGATATAACTTTTGTAGGACTAAAACTGTAAATCTTTTTAATGAATAATGTCGCAATGCGATTATAAATTGTCTGGCGAAAGCCAATTATTCATTATTCATTATTAATTGTTCATTATTCATTACCATATTTTAAAATCAAATTCTATATTTTCTCTACGGACAGTTGGATTTTGTCTGCCTTTTGTTAGTCTGCTTACTTCTGCAATAACATAATTTCGTAGTTCTACTACCGAAACTTCATTATCTTTGTCTGTGTCAGCTTCCTTTGATTTTAAGCTATTTAAGAGAACATACGTAAAAATTCCATTTTTAAACTTATTAGATTCGTAAGAATATTCTGCTCCACCAGACGAAGCGATTATCACTGCTCCTGTTCCACGTCTTAAATCGGAAAAAAGCTCTTTCATAAGACTAAAAGAATTATTCAAACCTATTTTACCTAAATTGGCATAAAAGTTATTAACTATGTTTTATTTATTTCAAGTTCAAA
>JAOZQN010000741.1 GCA_029932195.1 Bacteroidales bacterium
TTGCCTTGTTTTTGAATATTTTTTGAAGTCCCTTTTCCGTTCAAATACTAATTAACGGAGAATTGTTATTTGTAGCAGAAGCAAATACTTCTGGCGAAGATATTTGGAAAACCGACGGCACAGAAGCAGGAACTGTTATGATAAAAGATATTGACCCAGATGATTATTCTTATGTAGAAGGTGATATTATTGAATATAATAATGAACTATATTTTTGTGCCTATCATGGAACATCATACGGATACGAACTTTGGAAAACCGACGGAACAGAAGCAGGAACAGTTATGGTTAAAGATATTGTAGTAGGAGGTTCAGGTTCTGACCCTGAAAATTTTTATGTAGCAAACGGATACTTATTTTTTACTGCCTATGATGGTGTGCATGGCAATGAATTATGGGAAACCGATGGCACAGAAGCAGGAACAACATTTGTAAAAGACCTTAATGATTTCAGTAAAACCTTTGAAAATTACACATCAGCAAACGGAAAAGTATTCTTTACTGTTAAATATTATTCAGCAGGATACAAATATGAATTATGGTCTTCGGACGGAACAGAAGCAGGAACTGTAATGTTATATCAAACATCAATAGAAATGTATGAAATAATAGCATTTGAAGAAGATGTTTATTTTAAAGGATACGATGTTAATACAGAACTTTACGGACTTTGGAAAACCGATGGCACAGAAGCAGGAACACAAGTTGTTAAAAATATCAATCAATTTCCAAACTCTGGTTATGGAGATGTTGAATCGTTCATTGTTTTTGAACAAAAAATACTTTTTGCTGCCGACGACAAAATACACGGAACAGAACTATGGACTTCCGACGGAACAGAAGACGGAACAAATCTATTAAAAGATATTGTAAGTAACACAAATCAATCGAATATTAAAAGTTTTGTTAATATTGATGGAATAACTTATTTTTCGGCAACAGACCTTGAACACGGTTCAGAATTATGGAGAACCGACGGCACAATCGAAGGAACATTTATTGTAAAAGATATTCACTCTGGAAAAGAAAGTTCAAATATTTGGGATATAGGGAATTTAAACGGAACATTATTTTTTAATGTTTATAATACATCTTCTAACTACGCTTTATGGAAAAGCGACGGCACGGAAGCTGGCACAGAAGAAGTAATAAGTTTTACAGAATCTTTCTATCCTGGTGATTTTTTTGCTTTTGACAATAAAATGTTTTTTACCGCAGCCGATGCAACTTATGGAAAAGAATTATGGGTTAGCGATGGCACCGAAGCTGGAACTTTTATGATTAAAGATATAAATCCAACCGGACATTCTGTTTCTAATATTGCCTATATTATTTTTGAAAACGAATTATATTTCTTTGCAGATGATGGAACTCACGGAAAAGAGTTGTGGAAAACTGACGGCACAGAATCAGGAACAATTATGATTAAAGATATACTTGCGGGGAGTGAAACAGGAATAAATGGTAGTATTATTGTTTATGATGGAGCTTTATTTTTTGGAGCAAGAGATGATACAGATAATTATGAGCTTTGGAAATCTGACGGCACAGAACTCGGCACAGTAAAATTTAAAGAAATAAATGCAACAACCTCATCTACTCCTTATTATTTTGAAATTTCTAATGGAGATTTGTTCTTTAGTGCCGATGATGGTATAAACGGGCGAGAATTATGGAAATCCGACGGAACAGTTGCAGGCACAGTAATAGTCAAAGATATGGTGTCTGGTACTGGAACTTCTGCTCCAGCATTTTTAACTGATATTGATGGAACTTTATTTTTTCGTGCCGACGATGTTACAAACGGAACAGAACTTTGGAAATCCGACGGAACAGAAGCCGGAACAGTTATGGTCAAAGATATTTATGTTGGAAGTTTTGAATCCTCGCCAAGTGAATTTACTAATCTAAATGGAATTCTATATTTTAGAGTTAATGATGGATATAGTGTTCATGGGTATGAACTTTGGGAAAGTGATGGAACAGAAGCGGGAACAAATCTTGTTATGGATATTAATCCAGCTTATTATGGCTCAGGAGTAGAAGATATGATTGTATCGGGAAATCAACTTATTTTTATTGGAGATAACGCAGAATTAGATAGAGAGCTTTGGGAATACACACCAAGTTTAGAATACGCATACATCACCACACAAGCCGACGACGCTTATGTTTGCGAAAACACAGATGCAACTTTCACTATTATTGTCGACAATGCAACTTCTTATCAATGGCAAGTTGATGACGGAAATGGTTATGTAGATATTTCAGGTGGAATTTATAGCGGAGAAACAACTTATACTCTTACAGTTACAGCCGTTACTCACGACCTTTCAAGTAATAGATATAGATGTATGGCACAAAATACCGGCGGAAATACTCAAAGTGCATTTGCCTCTTTATATGTAAAACAATTTTCTATTGCAGATGCAGGAACAAATGACAATAATTTATGTGGTTTGGAATACACTCTTTCTGCAAACGAATTATTAGAAGGAGAAGATGGAGCATGGACAATAACTTCTGGCGGAGCAGGAACTTTTGATAATCAATATTCTAACACAGCAACTTTTACGGCTGATGCTGATGGGACTTATATTTTTAATTGGAGTATTGATAATGGAATTTGCGAAGCAAGTAGCAATGTAGAAATCACGCTTGCATTGGATAATGAAAATCCGCTGATTATAACGTATTTTGTTGAAATTTGTATAAGT
>JAOZQN010000151.1 GCA_029932195.1 Bacteroidales bacterium
TATTTCTAACAATTTTATTATCACCGATTTAGAAAGTCAGAAACTTCAGTTACATCTTTATTTCCTTTGTAAAATTCAATAAAAATATTTGTATCACAAATTACTAATTTCTTTTCCATGCTTTTTCTCTTAAAGACTCTTGAGTAATATTACGATTTTTCCACATTCCTGCTGATTTAAAAAAATCATTTTCATTAAGTTCTTTTTTTTCTATTTCTTTTGGTGAATAAAGTTCTATTTTTTATACTTTAACTCTGTAACAGTTCCCGACTTAAATAACAAAAATTGATAAAAAAGCATTAGTTCTTCTTGTTCTTTTTCTTCTAAAAGAGAAATATCTATATCAATTTTTTTGGGTTCAAATATTGTCTTCATAATTTTAATATTTTTTAATATTATTGGATTTACAAATATAATATTTTTTTTACAATTTTGTATTTTTTTTATGAAATTTAAACTTAATTTGTATCTAAAAGGAAATAAAGAATGAGAAATTATTTTTATCTAAATCTAAATTATTTACGGAAATCGTTAAAACGTTTTTTCTAAAACCATAAAATTCTAACTTACTAATCTCCTAACTCACTTAAAATCATGAAAAACAAAATGAATAAAATAGTATTAATTAGTCTATCTGTTATTTTGATAGCAACAATTTCGCTTAGTTTTATAAGCAGTTCTAATTACCTGAAAATCAATCCAATAAATGATGCATTGGCAAAAATAATTGTGCAGTTTAAAGTTTTTAACAAAAAAAACGTAGAAGAGCGAGTTTATTTGCACTTAGATAAAACTCTCTACAAACCTGGCGAAACAATTTTGTTTTCAGCATATTTGCGAAATGCCAAAGATTTCACAAAATCAGACCAAAGCAATATTGTTAATGTTGAACTTATTAGTCCGAAGGGAACTATAATTTCTACAATAAAAATTATTGCAAATAATGGAATTTCAAAAGGAGATTTTGCTCTTACAGAGGATATTGCAGGAGGAATTTACAAAATAAAGGCATACACAAATTGGCAAAAGAATTTTGAAAAAGAACTTATTTTTGAAAAAGAAATTCAAGTTCAAAAATTTGTATTACCTCGCCTAAAAATGAAGCTTGATTTTATTAGAGATGCTTATGGTTCAGGAGATAAAGTTACGGCAGAGCTAAATTTGAACACAAATACAAACACTGCTTTGGCAAATTATTATGCAAGTTATGTCGTAAAAATTGATGGTAAAGATTTTACTGACGGAGGCTTAGAAACCAACGAAGAAGGAATAGCATTTGTAAAATTCACATTGCCAGAAAATTTAGAATCAAACGACGGTTTGCTAAATATTATGATAGATTACGAAGGGCAAACAGAATCTATATCTCGCTCGATACCAATAGTTTTAAATAATATTTCGTTAAATTTTTATCCCGAAGGTGGTGATATGGTTAATAATTTGAATACAAATATTGCATTCCGTGCTTTGGACGAGTTTGGAAAACCTGCCGACATTGAAGGTATAATTATTGATAACTCTGGCAGACAAATTACTGATTTTAAAAGCTTTCATGATGGAATGGGTGGATTTAATTTTACTCCTGAAAACGGCAAAAAATATCATGCAAAAATAACAAAACCAACTGGAATTGAGGAAAAATACAATCTCCCAAAAATGCAGAAAACAGGTTTTGTAATGAATATTGATAATTCCGAAAATCGCAAATTAAACCTTAAAATTAACTCAACTATTGATGATGAGATTTCAATTGTGGCACAAGTGCGAGGCGAAATTTATCATTCAGAATCTTTTGAGGCAAAAAAAGGCGAAAATACGATTTCTATTTCTACCAAAAATTTCCCCATTGGAGTTTCGCAAGTAACTCTGTTTGATAGCAAAGGAGTGCCACGTGCCGAAAGATTGGTTTTTGTTAATAAAGATAAAGAATTGAATATTAAGATAGAAACAAATAAGGAAAAATATCAGCCACGTGAAAAAGTAAAAATGACAATTTCTATTGAAGACGAAAATGGCAAGCCTGTTGCAGGAAATTTATCGGTAGCCGTTGTAGATGACCAACTTTTGAGCTTTGCCGACGATAAATCTGGAAATATTTTATCAAAATTACTATTAGAGACAGATGTTGATTTAGAGGTAGATGAACCTACATTTTATTTTGATAAAGAGGAAGAAGACGCAGACCAAGCTCTTGACTATTTATTAATGACAGCAGGTTGGAGACGCTACACTTGGGAGGAAGTTTTAAAAAATAAGAAACCTCAAATTACTTATCAACCAGAACAAACAGTTATTGTTGCAGGGACGGTTATTGATGCTAGCACTTTACAAAATATTGCAAATGCAAAAATTCAAGTGGGAGAAACAGAGCAAGTTTATTATTCAGATAAAAACGGAAAATTTGAAATTAGAGTAATTAATTTATATTTTAATTTACTCAAAATTTCTGCAAAAGATTACAATTCTGCAGATTATAAAATCTACAATAATAAAAACTTAACTATTTATTTATGTGATAATAATAATAACGAAATAATGGTTACAGGAACAGTGGTAGATGAAAATGGCGAAAGTATTCCCTCTGTTACTATTACGAAAAACAACGGAAATACTGGAACTATTTCCGACTTTGATGGAAATTATAGAATAAAAGTTAATTCTTGCGACACATTAACTTTTTCAGCAATGGGACTGAAGGAATATAGAACTGCTGTAAATAGTGCTAAAATTGATGTTACTCTCGAATTAGATGATCAAGAAATTCAAGTTGTTGTTGTAACTGGACTTGGAATTAAAAGAGATAAAAAGGAATTAGGCTACTCTGTAACAACTGTTGATAATGGAAATAAAAAAAAGAGAAATGACAGAAGTGCATTAAACAGCTTGCAAGGTAAAGTTGCTGGTGTTAGTATTAAAAATAGTAATAAACAGAAAAATAACAAAAAAAATACAAATCCTAAAATTACAAAAGAGTATGCAAATATATCTGATAATGAAGAAGAAATTCAAGTTAGAACTGATTTTCGTTCAACTATTTACTGGAATGGAAATGTAGAATTTGATAAAAAAGGAACAGCAACTCTTGAATTTTACAACTCTGATGCAATTAGCTCATTTAGAATCACTACCGAAGGAATTAGCAACAGTGGAACTATTGGTAGAGCAGAGCAAGTATTTTTCACGCAATTACCTTTTGCAATGGCAACAAAATTACCTGTAGAGGTTTTAACAGGGGATATTATGTCAATTCCTTTGACTCTAAAAAATAATACCCAAAAAGATATAACAGGCAAATTAAATATTGAATATCCCGAAGGTTTTGAATTATTAAGTCAAATAAATTATAATCAGATAATTAAGGCAGAAGAAGTGCGAACAATTTATTTGCAATATAAAATAAATAATAATGCAAGTGATGGTAATTTTATAATTTCGTTTAAAGCCAAAGGTTTGCAAGATGCTTTTATTCAGGAAATTAAAGTAGTCTCAAAAGGATTTCCAGTATTAGCATCATTTTCTGGGCAAGAAATTTCGGCAAGCTATAATGTTAATTTACAAGACGTAGTTGAAGGCTCTATTACTGCACAGTTAATTGCCTATCCATCAGTTGTTAGTGATCTTATGGAAGGTGTAGCATCAATTTTGCGAGAGCCACATGGTTGTTTTGAGCAAACATCAATGAGTAGCTATCCTAACTTAATGGTAATGGATTATTTGCAAACCACAGAAAGTGAAGATGATAAACTTTTGGCTCGTGCCGAAAACTTGTTAGACAAAGGTTACAACCGACTCACAACTTACGAAACTCCTAAAAAAGGCTACGAATGGTTTGGCGGAGCACCAGGACACGAATCGCTAACTGCTTATGGATTAATGCAATTTAACGATATGGTTGGAGTTTACGATGGAGTAAATCAGGAAATGATAAACAGAACTGCAGACTGGCTTATGAGCAGAAAAGATGGTAAAGGTGGTTTTTCAAGAAATAGCAGAGCATTAGATAGTTATGGTGGTGCAAACGATGAAATAACAAACGCATATATTGTTTGGGCATTATCGGAGGCTGGTTATACAGATATAAAATTAGAGGTTGAAACTTCTTACAAACAGGCTGTTAAAAGCAACGATCCTTACATCTTGGCACTTATGTCAAATACAATGTTTAATTTAGGTGAAGAGAAAAAAGCTGAAGAATTATTAAATACATTGTATAAAATACAAACTAAAAATGGAAATTGGACAGGTTCATCTCATTCAATTACGAGAAGCACAGGCAATTCTTTAACAATTGAAACAACCTCAATAGTAATGCTTGCAATGATGAAATCTAATAAGCCTAAAAATGAAGTTATAAATAAATCTGTTGAATACTTGGTTGGTTCAAGAAATGGATATGGAACTTTTGGAAATACACAAGGAACAATATTAGCACTAAAGGCATTAACTGCTTATGCAAAACATTCTAAAAAAACTGATGAAGGTGGAACAATTGAAATTTATGTAGATAAAGTAAAAGTTGCAGAAAAATCTTATCAAAAAGGTGAAAATGAAGCAATTGTAATTGAAGGATTAGAAAAACATATTACTTCTGGAAAAAATAAAATAACAGTAAAATATTTAGGAGTAAAAAATCCTCTTCCATATTCTATTGCAGTGCAGTGGAATACAACTCTACCAAACAGCTCGAAAGAATGTGTTGTAGATTTAGAATGCAAATTGGCTAGCAATAAAGCCAAAGTTGGAGAAACAGTGAGACTTACATCAACAATTACCAACAAAACTACAGAAGGACAACCAATGACAGTAGCAATTATTGGAATACCAGCAGGTTTAACAGCCCAACCTTGGCAACTAAAAGAGCTTCAAGAAAAACAAATTGTGGATTATTACGAAACGTCTGGCAACAGTGTCATACTGTATTACAGATATTTAGCACCATCAGAAATAAAAACCGTAAACCTTGACCTTAAAGCAGAACTTCCTGGAACTTACGAAGCTCCAGCATCATCGGCATATCTATATTACACAAATGAATTTAAAGTTTGGAAGTCGTTGGATAAAATAGAAATTTCAAAATAACAAATGTAGAGACGTGCCAAGTGGCACGTCTAGCACTGGCATCCACCATAACATATTGTATTGATCGAAAATAGGTTTGCATTTTTTGTAAACCTATTTTTTTGTAATTTTTATATGTTATGAGACGTGCCACATGGCACGTCTCTACTCTTTTTTTCTATGTTATTAGATGTGCCACAGGGCACGTCTCTACAAAAAATACAAAATAAATATTTTTTTTGTATCTTTGAAAAAAATAAAAAACAGAAACCATGAAACAGATTCTAACAATCCTATCCCTATCAATAACATTATCAATTTTTGCACAAAGTTCTGGTAAAGAATTAACTGCTACTACGGTTTTTGAACACAATTTCGACCAAGAATTTATTGCCACAATTAATGGAACTTACCAGTGCTACCTAACACACGAAGAAGCACTGAAAATTGATAAAATAGAAATTCTAAATCCTGTGGGAGATTATGAGATTATTGGGTTTGATATATTTTATTTCGGAGGAAATTTTCATAATAAAACAAAATATTTTTGTGATAGTTTGATTACTTTGATTAGAAACCATGAGTATGGTTTTTTCTTTTTTTATAATCTAAATATTAAAATTAATAATGACACAATTATACTTAATGAAATTTATCTACGAATTTCTCAATTTATCGATTTATATGAAATTAAGAATATTAGATTAACAAACAAAAGAGTAGGTATTTCAAAAAAAGGTTCATTTAATTATTTATCTAAAGCGGCAATTCGTTCACAAGATAGTCTAATTATTTATAATAACAAATCATCAATAATTCAATCATACACTTTTACATCTTTATCTGGTCATGATTATTCACTCGACATAAAATTAGGAAGTCGTATAAGTTCTATGGTTTTACACCATATCTCTTTTTTTCAAAAAAAAGATAGGTTTATTTATCATAACATAATTGGCACAAACGAAAAAGGCGAAGAAATTTTATTTCCTCCATTTATTATTTTTATTGAATAAAAAAAAACACCTACTTGCTTTTGCAAATAAGTGCTTTATTGATATTAAATCATTTAAATAAAAACTATTATATTATTTTTTTAAAGAGAGTGAGATTAGTTCTGCAATATCCAGATTTCTCATTGTCTCGTCTTGGTTTTTGTATTTTATACCATCGGTCATCATTGTCATGCAGAAAGGACAAGAAGTTACAATTATATTTGCCTTAGTCTCAACAACTTCCTCAATTCGTTCTATAAAAATTTCTTTTTCTCCTTTTTCGGCTTCTTTAAACATTTGTCCGCCACCAGCTCCACAACAGAGTGCATTTGCCTTATTGCGAGGCATTTCCACAAGTTTTGGATTTATTGCAGTAATAATATTTCGTGGTGCAGAATATTCGTTATTCATGCGTCCCAAATAACAAGGGTCGTGATAAGTAAACGTATCTTTGGCAAAAATTTCTTTATCAATATTAATTTTGCCAGAAGTTAAAGCATTGTTTAAAAACTCACTATGATGTATAATTTCGTAATTTCCTCCCAAGTCGGGATATTCATTTTTGAGTGTATTATAGTCGTGAGGGTCGCAAGTTATAATTTTTTTGACTTTGTAGCCGTCCAAAATTTCAATATTCATAAGTGCTTGCATTTGGTAGCTCATTTCGTTGCCACCACGTCTTGCAATATCCCCACTATCAGACTCTTCTACGCCAAGAACGGCATAATCGGTTTTTAAATAGTCCAGTATTTTCACAAATTCTTGCATCACTTTTTTGTAACGATCATCGATTGCACCAGCACTGCCTACCCAAAATAAATATTCAGGTTGTTTGCCTTCTGCCACCTTATCGGCAAAAATTGGAACTTCTATTTTTTTATCATTAAAAATAATATTTTCTGCCCAAAGCATTCTATCTTCAAAAGATACTTGCCAAGGTGCTCCATTATTCTCAATATTCTGAAAAACAGTGTTTAACTCAGCAGGAGCGGCACTTTCTTCCATCACCAAATAGCGTCGCATTTCCATAATCACACTTGGGTGATTTATATTGATAGGGCATTCCTCCGCACATGCGTTGCAAGTGGTGCAAGCCCAAAGTTCTTCGGTTGTAATATAATCATTTACAAGCGATTTGTCGTCGGAAAAAGTTTTGCCTTCTTTTAATAAGTTAGGAGCTTTTTCTTTCATTCGGTGTCGCAGGTCAATCATGATTTTACGAGGGGAGAGTTTTTTGCCCGTAATATTTGCTGGACAAACAGAAGTGCAACGCCCACATTGTGTGCAAGCAAGTGAGTCCATATAATTTTTCCAAGTTGTATCTTCTACGTCTTTTATTCCAAAACGCTCTAATTCCTCCAACTCGCCTTCGGGTTCGGCAAAAGCGGTGTCGGGGTTCATCATGGATTTTACCTCATCGGTAATTGATGTCATTGTGTCCAATTTTCCAAGTGGCGTGAGGCGACTCAAAAATACGTTTGGTATTGACATAAATACATGAAAATGTTTTGAATATGGTAAAATATTCATGAAAATAAAAATGACTTCAATATGTAGCCACCAATTTATTTTTTCTAAATGATAAAGTGTGCTTGCGTCTGTATTGGCAAATAATGAGGCAATTAGCGAACTAATTGGATAAATCCCATGTATTTCTGCTCCAATTTTTGTGCTGTGGGCATAATAAAAAACATTTATGCCGAGCAAAGAAATCATTAAAATAAAAATTAGAAACAGGGCAAGAATTGCATCCACATGTGCCTTGTGTGTCATTTCTTCTCCCGAAAAACGTTTTATTTTCATAAAAATTCTACGGAAAAGGAAAATTGCAACCATAACGGCAATTATGAGGGCAAAAACATCGCCACTGGCAAAAATAATGTCGTAAACTATTCCGAGAAATGAGAGACTTTTTTCTATTCCAAAAATTCCATCAACAAACATTTCTATTGTGCCAACAAGAATAATTAGGAATCCCCAAAGCACGAGTGCGTGCATTCCGCCAATTACAGGGCGTTTGAAAATTTTGGTCTGCCCAATGGCAACTTTTAGAGTTAGAGAAATTCGTTTACCAATTTCTTTTATTGGAAACGGTTTGAGTAATTTCATATAAGAAAATACTCTCCAAAAACTATAAGATAATCCCGCAAGGGTTATTACTACGGTGGCGATAAATATTATTTGGCTCATTTTATATTTTATATTTTTTTATCTTATTGAAAAATTCGTAAACATTTGTTTTTGAACTTATTTTTGACTTATTTAATTTTTTTGCATTTTCTATTGCTGTTTCCAGTCTGGGTTCTAAAAACTTATAAAGTTCCTTTTTTTCTAAGTATTTTTCTGATTTACTATAATCTTCAATCTCTTTTTTTAATTTTTTTATTGTTTCATCACATTTAGTATATTCTCTTGTTGAATATTCGTAATGTAACAAAAACCACAATTCAAAACATGGCTGACTTTCTATAAAAAATATTTTGGTATTTTTTATTTCCTTTTTATAGTTGAAATATTTTTGTTTCTCTATCTCATTATTAATTGTATCTGTATCAAATACACAAAAAATTAAATCATAATTTTTTTTTCTAATTGTTTTGCTTTTTTATATAAACTATCCAAAGAAGAGTGTTGAGCTAACTCGGGCTTTAGTTTTATTGCATATTTTTTGTTATATTTTTTGAAGTTGTCAAAATATATTTTTTCTGTTTGTCCTTCGCCAACAATAGCAATTGTAGTTTTTAGTTTTCTTTTTGCCATAATTTTATTAAAAAATAGTTGAAATATTTGGTATTGCTCCAAATTTTCCTTGTTTGTATGCTTTGGATAAAATGAGTTCTTCTTTTATATCAAAATCGGTGAGAGAAAATAATTCTGTGCTTGCATCTTCTTTTTTTTCGGTAAACCAGACACTGTCTTTTCTAACAAAATCTTCGTCTAATAATGAAATATTATGTGTAGTAAAAATTAATTGATATGGTTCATTTTTAGTATAAGATAAAAATGAATTGATAAAAAAGTTAACTAGTTCGGGGTGTAAAGAATTTTCTATTTCATCAATTATTATTATGTTAGCATCTTCAGAAAGTATATCTACAAAATTAGAAAATAAAGCAAATGCTCCAAGTGTTCCTTCGGACTCTTCATGTTCTTCAAAAGTTATAATTTCATCTGAACCGTCTAATTTATGTTGAAAAATAAGTTTATAAGGTTCGTATTTATCATTTGTTTTTTGAAAATGGAAATTTACAATATTAAAATCTATTTTTCTTAGCATTGATAAAACGAATTCTTTTGCTTCCTTATTTTCGTTAAATAAATCATAAAAATAATCATTAGACATTAGCGAGAAATCATCTCTTTCATTAACTTCAATATTATCAAACCAATCATAAACTTCATCTAAAATTTTAGGAGCATTAATTTTAGAAACAGCGGATAAAATTGTTGAGTATTTATTTGTAGCTATTTTTATAACTTCTATTAAAAATTTGCTAAATTTAATTTTTGTTCCTGTTTCTATAGTATAATTATCTTTTTGCTTATTATATTTTCTTTCATAAATTATTGAAGGCTGTGTTGAATAATAAGCAGTTAATTTCTCATGAAAAATAATTGTGTCAATAATCTCTAATATATAACTAAATTTTTCGTTTTTTATGAAAAATGAAATTTCGTATCTTGTTGGTTTACTTCTTCGTTCTTTATCATATCTAAATGGAAAATACCAATCTTCAGCTTCCTTTTTTGTAATAGCTTGTGTTGTATAAGTTTGTAAGGAATCTATTGCTTTCAATAAATTTGTTTTTCCCGAAGCATTTGCTCCATAAATCATAGCTGTTTTTAGGACTTTGTTATTTGACTTAGGCTCATGGATATGATATTCGCTTAGTGTTTTTTCAGAAGATGGTTTAAAATGAAAAACTTGCTCTTCTTTAAAAGAAAGATGATTGCTTATTTTAAATTCATATATCATTTTTAATTATTTTATATTAATTCATACTGTTTCTTGCATAAAACAAAATAAAAAGCATAAATTATGCTTTTTATTTTTAATTTTAATCCTGCAAAATAACATTTTTTTTCAAACTATTCCAATAATATTTATCATGTTTAAAAACATATTTTAGATTTGAACACCTACAATGGTTATATCGTCTCGTTGTTCTTCTTCGTTTTGCCAAATATTTAATGCTGTTGTGAGTTTTATTTCTTGTTCCTGCATAGTTTTATTTTTGTGCTGGCTTAATAGTTTGAGAAGTTGTTTTGTTCCAAGTCGTTTCCTCTCGTAATTATTTTGGTCTATAAATCCGTCTGTGGTTAGATAAAACGTCTCACCTTTATTAAGGTTAATTTCTTTGTTTGTAAAATCTATTTTATTTCTAAAATTCTTAACTCCCCCAATAGATTTTCGGTCTCCTTTTATAAGAAGCACTTCACTCTCGTTATTCTTGCAATAAATAAATGGTCTTTTTGCTCCCGAATAAGTTATTTTCACATTATTTTCTTGCTCTAATTCTACACGACAAAGTGCTACGTCCATTCCATCGTTATTATCTGTTTCTCTCTGACGTAAAGCTATTTGTATTTCTTTGTGAAGTAAAGAAAGAATAACTTTTGGCGAATATTGTCGTTTTTCGTTTACAATTTGATTTAGTAAGCTACTACCAATCATGGACATAAATGCTCCAGGAACTCCGTGTCCTGTGCAATCCACTACAGCTAAAAATCTCATTTTTCTATCCGAAGAAATAGTAGAATTATTTTCTATTAATGAACTCCAATAAAAATCTCCCGAAACTACATCTTTTGGTTTAAATATTACAAAAGTTTCAAACTTTTTGAAAATATTTCGCTGCGGAAGGATTGCAGATTGTATTGTTCTTGCATAATTAATACTTGATTTTATATGCTCGTTTTGGAATGCAATTTTCTCATTTTTATTTTCCAACTCATCTTTTTGTGCAGTAATCTCTTCATTTTTATTTAAAATTTCTTGTTCAGCTTCTTTTAATTTTGAAATATCTGAATATATTGCAATTACCTTATCTATACTATCAAATTCATCAATTATTGGAGTTAAAGTTGTTTGTGTCCAAATATCTCCCTTTGTTTTTGTTTTTGTTAAATCGTTAAAAATTACAGTTTCTTTATTTTTGATACATCTTTTTATTATTTTCTGCACTTTTGTGTCTTTATTTGCCTCTATAAAACTCTTGCCTCTTTCTGCTATTAGTTCATATAGTGTAAATCCAAATAGTTTTTCAAAACCTTCGTTTGTCCATTCAAAATTCATTTCATTGTCTAAAATAACAATTGCATTATCTGTTTTGCTCGCCACAATTGAGAGTTTTTCTAACTCTTCGTTCGTGCTTTGTAGCTCATCATTAATAGCAATAACTTCTTCTTGTTGTGCAAGTATCTCTTCGCTTTGTTGCGATATTTCTGTTGTTCGTTCCTTTACTATTTTTTCAAGATTTTTATTCTGATAATCAAGCGTGCCAGTAAGTTCTTTATTTTCTTTAAATGCTATTGAAAATCGTTGCGAAATAATAAAAGATTGAGTAAATATATAAAAAACTAAACCATAAGGTGCTGTAAAAGGTATCGGAAGAACAGCAACAACTGTAATAATATCCAAAATTCCTGAGCCAAGGAATATAAACATACCAATGAATGCAAGCACAGCACCTTGCCGTTTTTTTATCATTGCTTTAGTCAAGGCAAACCAACTAACATAAATGCCTAATATTAAAACAAAAAGA
>JAOZQN010000742.1 GCA_029932195.1 Bacteroidales bacterium
TATACTTAGTCTCTGGACGGAAATAGGTAATAAGCAATCATACAGTGTGTTATCTTGTTAAATTGGTTTGAATGTTTTGTATTTTACAAACTTATAGCATTGTCTGTTTTTTTTACACCGTGATTATCAGTGTTTTATCTTTTTTTGTTTTTAAACATTCAAATTGATTTAGCCTTGTATTTATTTGATATATAAATTGTTATCTATTTCCGTCCAGACACTACTTAACAAAACATAAAAAACTTAGTGATAGCTTGTTCAATGAAGTTAAAAATAAACAAATAAATGAACTTATAATCAACTACAAAATCGAAGACAAAATGCAACAAATAAAAATTAAGGATATTAAAATTTCAAAACAAACACAAAAAATTAAGTTTCTTGTTATTGGGATTATAGTATTTATTTTATTTGTTTGTTTTTTGTTGTATTTATGGCTACAAAAGAAAAGAGCACTTAAAATTCTTTTTAAAGAAAGTCAGCAAGCTGTTATTAGACAGAAACAATTAGAAGAATATAAGTCAATAACAGAAAAGCGGTTAAGCAGTATATCTGAGCAAAAAAACAAAAATAATAAAACTAAAAAAACTCAAAATTTGTGGATAAAAATACAAAACTTAATAGAAAATCAAAAAATATTTCTTGATACGGAATTAACTATCGAAAAACTTGCACAAGAAATTGGTTCAAACAAAACGTATATTTCAAATGCTATTAAAGAAAATACTAACGAGCATTTCAATAATTTTATCAACCAATATAGAATTGATGAAGCTCGAAAAATTTTATCTGATACTGAAAATAATATCAAAATTAAAGATTTACATACAAAAGTTGGGTTCAGTTCTAAATCAACTTTTTATAATTCATTCAAAAAAAACTTAGGTTTTTCGCCAACCGATTACAGAAAAAGAATTTCAACCCAAAAATCTTAAATTCCCAAAATACACATTTTAAATAGCTTATAAAACAGCAAGTTCCTGATTTGTCAAATACTTAAATCAGGAACTTTTTTTTTTGCTTTTAATAAAAATCATCCGTTTATTTGCATTATTGAAATTTGAAACCAGTATCAAATTGTAGTTAAAAGACCAAAATAAAATTAACATATTTTAGGGTGTATTTGTTTTGCTTTCAAAAAAGTTTGGTCGCTTTGCTACGGTAAAATAATGCACCTTTTTTTATTAACTTTTTAAATTTGAAAATTATGAGAAAAATTATTTTAACATTAAGTTTAATTTCATCAGTTTTTTTAATGAGTTTTTCACAAACTTATACATGGAAAATTTATTCCGAGCATGACTGGGAAAATGATGGAGACGGCATGACGAAATCAGTAGGAATTAGTATATTAAAAAATGGTTCTACTTATAAAACAAATTATTGTATAATTAATTATCTTCCTAAAAATAGTTACGAACAAAGTTCTTATGGTTTTGATTTTACAGGACACAATAAAGCCTATTTCTTTTACCCAGATGATGGATTAGTAACTTTGGGAAAGGCTAATAAAAATATTTCCTCTTTTGATGCTGCATTTACAGCAGTAGTTAATGATTATGTTTCAAGTAAATATCCTTCGTCTACTACCTCATCTTCGTCTACTACCTCATCTTCGTCCAACTCATCTAATAAAAATAATTTTGTTGCAGGAACACAATTTAACAGCAGTAAAACTTACGGTAAGTTATATGATAAGCGAGATAGTAAAACTTATAAAACCATAAAAATTGGCACACAAACGTGGATGGCAGAAAATCTTGCATATAAAACAAGCAGTGGTTGTTGGGCTTATGATAACAGTAGTAGTAATGTAAGTAAATATGGATATTTATACAACTGGTCAACTGCAAAAAATATTTGCCCAGCAGGTTACCATTTGCCAAGCGATGCTGAATGGACAACTTTAACTAATTACCTTGGAAGCAAAAATGTTGCAGGAACAAAATTAAAAAGCTCAAATGGTTGGAATTCATACGGGGGTAATAATTCAAGTGGTTTTTCTGCTCTTCCGGGCGGCCGCCGCTACTCCAGCTGTGGTTCGTTCTACTTCGCCGGTAACTACGGCTACTGGTGGAGTGCTACGCAGCATAGTGGTTCAATTACTTGGCTACGCACCCTCTACTCCGGCAGTGCAGAAGTCGATCGCTTCGACAGCGGTAAGTCACTCGGTTTCTCAGTGCGTTGTCTCAGGGATTAGATTTATTTGGTTATTTTAACTATTTGATTATTTGGGGGTTTGGGGTCTCCCCAACGAAATTTTTTTGGTGTTTTTTTGCAAGTTTTATAATTTTTTTTTTGATGTTTTTCATATTACTTTACATTTTCTAAATTCAACTCATTATCGTAGAGTTTAAAATCCTATACTAATGAGTTGAAATTTAGAAAGTTATTGTGTTTTTTTTTTGTAAATAAAAAAGAGTAGAGTATCAGGTCATTTTCTTCAAAAAAAGAAAGTAATGACAAAGGATTTGTTAAAGTTACAAAAATAGACAAATACGGTAAACTCAGTGGTAAGTTCAAATATTCATACGAACCATCAGAAACAAGAAAAAAACGGGGTGAAAAGTTAGTAATAATAGAAGGAACTTTTGAGAACATTTTGATAAAGTAAATTATTAAATACTTTTCCTATTAGATTGAACAGATTATTTTTAAAGTTTTTTAGCAATTTATTGTTAAAAAACTTTTTTTTGATTAATTTTGCGATAG
>JAOZQN010000743.1 GCA_029932195.1 Bacteroidales bacterium
TTGTTGAAATGAGATGTTAAATAATTAGCCAATTTTAATAAACTATTTTCATATTCTGTTTGGTCGGCAGTTCTTAAAATTATACTTTCAAAAATTTGCTTTTCATATTTTTCTAATTTGTCTGACTTTAATAAATATTTATGTTTTTGATATAATTCAGATATAAGAATTTTAAATTTTTTCAAACATTTGTCCCAGTCCGTCTCTTTTACTTTTTTTAGTGAAACATTTATTACAGGATATTTATTTTGATGTTCTTTACAAAAATCTTTTTCATTTGCTATTTCAAACTCTGTAAATAGTTTTGCACTGTCGGGTTTTTGAATATCAAAAAAATGTTCAATCATAGATAAATTAAGCGTCTTTCCAAATCTTTTAGGACGAGGCATTAACATAGTATAATTTCCGTTATCAAAAAACTCTTTTATAAGCATTGTTTTATCAACAAAATAGCCGTTGTCTTCTATTATAGTTTTAAAATCGGAACTGCCCTTTCGTATTACTTTTTTTGTTTTCATTGTTTGACTGTTAGATTTTTGATTATTCTGATTTTGATATGATGACTTAAAATCATCGTATCAATTTTCAGCAAACTGTTTATTTTGTTATTTTTTTTCTAATTGATTACTTGGATAATATCCATGAAAATAAGCTGTGTCTGGATTTTCAGGAGTAGAACCTTCATACAGCCAAGCAAAATCAGCATATCGAAAATGTGTTTGAGTAGTTTTATTTTGTGGTGTGGTTTTGAGCGAAGCGAGAAATCACACCACAAAATAAAATTACTTCAAACACAATGATATGTGCTTGTTTTTCTTTTCGTAATAGCAAAAAAAAGTATTTTAGCGGAATAATTACAATATTATTATGAAGTTCAATTTTATTCGTTTTTGAATTAATAATCATTCCGTATTTGTATTTTATTTTGCTTTTTGAGATTTGTTTTGTTGTATTTTTGTTTATTCCTATTTCTAAAAGAATAGGTTTATCAAGTGTTTCAATAATTAAATCAGGATTTTTATTTCCTTTAACAGACGAAAAAGAAAGGAAACTTTCATCTTGAAAGATACGTTTTAAATATAACACAATTGTATCTTCCAACATTTTTGCATAAATATTGTCTGTATTTGTTTCAAGTAAAGGTGTTAAAATCGCTTTTCTGATTGAAGGCGACATGAAAAAATATTTTTGATTTTTATTTACTTTACTATCAATACCTCCATAAGAATACAATACATTTAACAGTTCTGCCTTTACAAGTATATCAAGGCTTTTATTAATTTCATTTTTTGAAATACCTATGCTTTGACTTAATGATTGAATATTTATTTCATCTGATGCAGCAAGCCTACGAAGAATTTTTTCAATGTTTTGCGGATTTGAATTGTCTTCTTGTAATTTTGGTATATCTTCGTATATCACTCTTCTGACTAAATCTCTGATATGTTTTTCAACTAACATGTTGCTGTTAATTAATAATAAACGGATTATATTATGATAAACAATATAATCATAAATTGTAGCTTCAATATTATTTATTTTTGAAATATAATTATCTAAATCGGGTTTTATATTTTGTAAATTAGAATATAACTTATCAGCACTTTCAGAACGTAATATAATACTTTCTAAATTTGTTCTTAATTTTTTTATATTAACGGTATTTTTATGTGTCAGCCCTATATATTCTCTAAAATTAAGAGTAAAAACGTGCTGAATTATCATACGTGTAACTAAATCGGCTGTTGATTGCAGTAGTAATGCAGAACTTCCGCTTGTAAGAATATATGCAATACGAAATTCATCATACAAGGCTTTTAATGCCATCGACCACATAGGTGATAAATGTATTTCATCAAATATTAAAACAATTTTTCCTTTATAACTATCTAAATGGTCTTTTACGATATAAGTTTCAAAAGCTCTTTTTATTTCACGAATACCTACATTATAAGTCGTTAAGTCAGTAAAATTAAAAAAGTATATGTTTTTTGTATGCTTATGGAAAATATGTTCGGCTGCTTGCCATAAAAGTGTTGTTTTTCCAGTTCCTCGTAAACCTGCGTAACCAAACATACGAACACCATTACCTGTATTGAAGTAAGTATCAGCATTTTCCTTTATTTCATCAAATACTTCACGAGCTTTGTATTTTGTTTCTAAATACGGATGTTTTAAATTATTACTTATCCTTTTTTCTGTGAGTTTTGATTTCTCTAATATTTGTAAAAGTTCGTCCATTTTTTATTTAAGAATTAATTCAAAATTATTCAAAAATTCTTTTCCTATTAAAGAAATATCGTTTAATTTTTTTTTGTTGATTTTAGTTGATATTAGTATAGCATAATCTTCCGCAAGAGTTTCTTCCGGTGTCATTGTTATATTGTGAACTAATTTTATTCTTTCCCAATATTCAGGTATCTCATTTTTAAAGTAAAGTTCTGGGTTTCCATTTTTTATTTTTACACTCCAACCATTATTACTTTTAATAATTCTCGCTAACTTTA
This sequence comes from Bacteroidales bacterium, assembly GCA_029932195.1. Lineage (GTDB taxonomy): Bacteria > Bacteroidota > Bacteroidia > Bacteroidales > JAOZQN01 > JAOZQN01. The sequence continues at coordinate 2,508 of JAOZQN010000743.1, forward strand.
TTTCAGAATATCCTACAAGTAAGTTTATCCTTGAAAGCAATCCTTTGTATCCTTCATATTTTGGGTATTTAGAAAGTATTAAGACAATAAAATCTTGTTTTTCATTATCTGCCGGATTTTTTAAAGAAATTTTAAAGTAATCAGATATGCAGGGTTTGTTCATAAAAACTATTTTGCACAAAAACATTGATTTGCTAAACGTC
>JAOZQN010000744.1 GCA_029932195.1 Bacteroidales bacterium
AAACAACGAATTGACGAGTTTGGTTCAAAAATGGCAAATTATGACGTAGCTTTATTTTATTATGCAGGACATGGTATTCAAACAAATGGACTTAATTATCTTGTTCCTGTTGATGCTTCACTAACAACAGAACAACAAGTTGAATATCAATGTGTGAGAGCAGACCGTATGTTTGGAAGTATTGTAGGCGAAAAAACACACATTATAATACTTGATGCTTGCCGCAATAATCCTTTTGAACGTTCATGGGGACGAAATACAAATGGTAGTGGTTTGGCATTTATGCAAGCACCATCAAATTCTTTTATTGCCTATGCCACAGCACCCGGACAAACAGCATCAGATGGAACAGGAAATAATGGTTTATATACTGAATTTTTAATTCAAGAAATGCTAATTCCAAATAAAACTATTTCTCAAATATTTCAATCAGTTAGAGCAAGAGTTGAAAATAAATCAGAAAATGAATTAAATAATAAACAAACCCCTTGGGAAAGCACATCTCTAACAAATGATTTTTACTTTTTAATTGATGATACAGAAATTGAGCCTGAACCTAATCCAAATCCAGATGATTTACCAAAACAATTTACAGACAACCGAGATGAAAAGGTTTACAAAATTGTAGAAATAGGAGACCAAGTTTGGATGGCAGAAAACCTTGCATATAAAGTAAATAGTGGTTGTTGGGCTTATAATAACGATGAAAGCAATGTAGCAAAATTCGGATATTTATATAGCTGGGAAGTAGCCAATAATGTTTGTCCAGCCGGTTGGCATTTACCAACAAAAATAGAATTTGAAATTTTATTAAACAACTATGGTGGAAACGATGACGAAAATGCAAATTACACTTCGCTAATTTCAAATAATAGTTCTGGTTTTTCTCCAATTTTTGGTATTTGGAGTAGTGATTGTGCAATATTTTGGTCAAGCACAAATTATAACAATAATTATGCTTGGACACTTCATTTTGCTGGCATTACTAAACGTGCTGGCATAAGAAATAGCACCCATAAAAACATACAAACATCTATTCGTTGTATAAAAAATAATTAAATATTATAAAAATGAGTCCGCTCCGATAAGTATATTTTTGTCAAAATCAAGGCGAATACAAATTTTAAAAATGGAGTTTATTTATTGTAAATGAGTATTTTAAAATTTGTATTCAACGCTGAGTTTGGCAAAAAGATACTTGTCGGAGTGGACTCAAAAATATTATTATGGAAGTAAAATATACAGCAGAAAAATTTAAGTTATTTGAATATGAACAATAATAAATAATTATGCAACACGAAAATAAATATATACAAGAAATAATATCTATTTTAAGCAAATTAAATCCGTATTTAATATTGCTTTTTGGTTCGTATGCCTACGGCACACCTGATGAAGACAGCGATATTGATATTTTGGTAGTAACAAATGATAATTTTATACCACAAAATTTTGAAGAAAAACATGAAATATATTTACAGATAAGTAGAAAAATAAGACATATAAAAATGGAAATAGCAGTAGATTTAATTGTTCATACTTTACCAATGTATCAAAAATTTATTAAACAAGATAGTTCTTTTGCCCACGAAATAACAACACAAGGAAAAATATTATATGAAACCAATAACACAACAATGGCTTAATTTTGCCGAAAAAGATTTAAAAAGTTGCAATAATAATATCAAAGATATATTTCTAACAAATATTGTAGCATTTCATTGTCAGCAGACAGTAGAAAAATGTTATAAAGCAATAATTGAAGAAAATGGATTGCGACTAAAACGTATTCATAGTTTGCTAAAACTCTATAAAACAATAAAACCTCTAATTAATTTTGATATTGACATAGAAAAACTTGAACTTTTAGACGACGTTTATACAAGTTCTCGTTATCCAGCTGGTATAGGATTAATGTCAGACGGCGAGCCAACAATGAAACAGGCAAAAGAAATGTATGAATTTGCAAAACAGATTTACAACAATACAATTGAAATGTTTGCCAAACAAGATAACGAAGACCAAAATACTGAATAATTACCTAATAATAAAGCACTTATCATTTTCTTGCATTTCATTGCCTTTTTTTCTACAATAGTGCTGATTTTTAGCAAAATGCGATAAGTTGACATTTTACTTTTAATTGAACATTGTGCTAAAAAATGTCCGCCACCAAGCCGTATTCGAATACGCCAAGAGAAAACGGAGTCCTCTCTAACCTTAAACCGCAACCATGACTTTGTAGGAGAAGCACAATCGAATAGTGTGGTCTCACAATAACAACATATGCAAAACACTGTTTTGGCGATTTAAGTAAAAGAGTTTACTGAACGTTTTCGTAATCCGAAAACTTTGGGATTTGCAGAGATGCAATGAAATTAGTTTTAGAAATGCAAACATACGAGATACTCGGCAGAGACGCACGGCAGTGCGTCTGTACTATTGAACCCCAAAAATTCTATGATTTTGGTTAAGCTGACGAGTTCGGTACTTGGAAAATTATTCCGATAGGAATACCCTATATTCACACATAGACGGTTATGAGTATCAAACCAACGTGGTCAGAGAGTAGGGCATGCTTATACACAGATCTCTTCGGAACTTGGGAGAGCCATAAGTTTCCAGACGAATAAACTGAATTGCCGAAAACAGTTACAAATTTCGTAGTAAAGTAGTCCCTCTCACAATACGACTACCTTACAT
>JAOZQN010000745.1 GCA_029932195.1 Bacteroidales bacterium
TTTATGAAAAATACAAAAAATAATTATAATAAATCATAATTTATAATCGCATTGCAAAACCTGTAACATGCAACCTGCAACCAAACTCCCTCAATATGTTACACACTCTTTTGATTAATATAAAAAACGCCGATATTTTTTATCAAATATTATTTTTATCGGAAGAATAGAATCTCCCGACAAAATTTTGATTATACTATAGTGAATTAGGTCTTTGGATTTTATATATTGTTTTGGTAAAGGACTAAAGCCCTCATTTGTTATGTTTTACATATCCCCGACCTAAAGGACGGGGCAATTAAAAAATCCAAAAACCTTATTCACTATAATATAATTATTTTTTCTTTTTTACACCGTTATTTATAGTAGGCTTGACATGTCTCTTCTTGGCACGCTCTAAAGATATTCTAGTCCCTGTTCTATTAATATTTTTCTTATCCGTAACAGGAGGAAAAGTAATATAATCAACTAAGCCAGCATCAATACCACTTTCATTTGACTCATCTTTTGTATATATCCATTCAAATTTATGTAAACCTGCACCTACACTATATGAATGTTCTGCCCAGTCTATTTCACCACTCCATTCTTCTTGCAAGTCACCATCAATGTAAAATTCTAATTTGTCGTAACCTTCTTCAGAAGATACTTTTGAATAAAAAGAAATTGTCCCTGCTTCAAAATATTCTTCAACAAAGGCATTTGAACATCCTTCGTCTTCTATCACGCCTGATGTAAAGGACCAACTTCCCTCATAGACATCAGACTCATAAAATATCCAAGATTCACAACCATCGCTATAATAAAATTGAAAGATAAATTGGTCACCTTCAAAATCTTCTATATAAATAGTTGAAGAGTTGTTATTTATAGTAAAATAACTACTTTCGTCATAAATGGAAGAATTGTCTGTTTTAGAAATTTTCACTTTATAGTTTGTTCCACTACTTAATGAACTTGGCACAGAGTATTGTAACTGACCATCGTTTGAAGTGCTATTTGAGATTGTTTCTATCAAACTACTGTTTTGATATAATTGCACTTTTACAGAACCGTTTCCTGAACCATTCCATATAATATCATAACTATTTCCAGTTTCCCATGTAGTATTTCCTGAAGGAGAGGTTATTTCTAATTCTTCTGACGAGTTGTTATTTATAGTAAAATTATTACTTTCGTCAGAAATGGAAGAATTATCTGTTTTTGAAATTTTTACTTTATAGTTTGTTCCACTACTTAATGAACTTGGCACAGAGTATTGTAACTGTCCATCGTTTGAAGTGCTATTTGAGATTGTTTCTATCAAACTACTGTTTTGATATAATTGCACCTTTACAGAACCATTTCCTGAACCATTCCATGTAATATTATAATTATTTCCAGCTTCCCATGTAGTGTTTCCTGTAGGAGAAGTTATTTCTATAGTTTCTGCTTCGGTTCTTTTAATAACAAAAAAATCTTCACTATTTATTATAAAAAAGTCTGGATTATCACTTTTCTTTATTAAAATACCTGCACCTTTTTCTGTATTAGGAGGAAGTTCTGATATTTCTGGCACAGTCCATTCTTGTGAACCATTATCTGAAATATTTTGAAAAATTTTAGTTTGATTTCCATATATTTCAAAAAAGATATCAATATTGCCCCAGTCTTGCGATTCCCATTCAATAGTATATGTTTCTCCAACTTCCCATATAGAATTATTATTTGGAGCTATCATATAAGTTACTGCACCCAAGATAGTAAAAACATTACTGGTAAAAAATTCCGAAGTATTGTTATGATTAATAACTTTCAGATAGCCATCTCCCCACCAATACAATGGTAGTGCATATAGTATTTCTTCTTGGTCCACATGCCAATTCATCTCTCCATCATCTGGTTCGTTTGTAGATATAACAGACCATTTTCCATCATCGTCTGCCCACCATAATTCTACATCAACTGTTCCCCAACCTTGTGATTTCCATTCAACAAGATAATTCTCACTGTTATATGTAAAATAAGCATTTAGCGTGTCTCCTGTTGTAGGAAAAAGCACTTTTCCTCCTTTTTCTACTACATTGAATACTGGACTAATTCCAAAACTTTTTTTAGATAAATCGTATATTTTCAGAATATAATCTTTGTCTGGCAAATCGCTTGGCACAAGCCATTGTGCTGTTCCAGAGTTATCAGCAATATTTATTATTGTATTTACAAAAATATTTTTATCTCCATTAATTTCATATAAATCTACTTTAACTTGTTCGTTTGCGAGTTCATTTGTAGATGTCCAAGTTAATTTTTCTAAATTTCCACGTTCCAAAACGGAGTTCTGTTTTGGATAAGTAAATGAAAAACCAAGGTCTGTTAAAATTATACTAAATGCTTCACTTTCATTCATGTATTCAAAATCAAAAATACTATCTCCTGAACTTTCGGGACTTGGACAAATTGCCAAAAAAAATGTGCCACCTTCTGCAATAATTGGGTCAATAAACCATTCAAAATCACCATCGTTAGGAGTATTGCTGGCAATAATTTCAAGATAATCTTCTCCTGTTTTGCCTTGCTTATACAATAAAATAGATACTTTGTCTGCATCGTCTATCTCTCCAACATCTTCTCTCCATTTTATTGTTTCTACTGTTGCTGTTTTCCACTCCGAACTTGCAAGAGGAAAAATAAATGTGTCTTCATCTTTCTTCTTTCTACA
>JAOZQN010000746.1 GCA_029932195.1 Bacteroidales bacterium
TAGGTGGGGAGTCCGAGAAAGCATGATATGGAATTAAAAATCCTGTTACAGGAAAATTTATGTCATAAGGAAAATTATCTAAAGTCGCTTTTACATATTTTTGATAAGTAAGGGTATCTTTGGCTATACTTCCACCTGTTTTTCCTGCTACTATTGCAGTTGGATCTGGCACAACTTTACAATCAAATTTCCTTGTTCCAAGCAAAATGCCGTCAGAGTAAACACTAACTGTTGTCTCTTCTACTCTTTTAACTCTTACAACATACTTACCACTCCCCTTTTTTTCAATATTACCTTTAGAAATAGAAACACTAATATTTTTAGCATCACCAAAAACATCAATTTCCAGTGGATTATCAATGCCGATATAAAGCACATTCATTTTTGTTGGAGTTGTAAAAACTGCTGTGTCTTCTACTATTTTTGTTATTTCAATGGTGTCTGTAATTACTATTGTATCGGTGATAAAAATGGTATTGGTTGTTTTTGTTGTTTTTTCTTTTGTGGAAGATTTCCAGGAGGCAAAAACAAGAATAGTTAGAATAACTGAAATAATAATGATATAGTTTTTCATGAGATTGTGTTTTTATAGGAAAGATTTAGGAATAAAAAATACAATCCACAAATATAATAAAAAAAGTATAAAGTTTATAAAATTATAATTTTATAGACTCTATACTTTTTAAAATTGCACAAATACTTCTTACTTTAAAACTATTTTTGTTCCGTATTTTTTGTCGGATAGTTTTGTTGCTTCTGTGATAACGGCTTTTTTTCCACCATTTTCTACAAAGCTAAGGCAGGCTTTAATTTTTGGCGACATGTTTCCTTCACCAAATACTCCATCGGCAATATATTTTTCTATCTCTTCTTTATTCAGAAGTTCTAATTTTTGTTGTTCTGGCGTGTTGTAATTTAAGTAAACGTAAGGAACATCTGTGAGAATATAAAGTTCGTCAGCTTTAAGTTTTGCACCAATTACTGCCGATGCTAAATCTTTATCAATCACTGCTTCTGATGGTCTTATATGGTTGTTTTCATCAATATAAACAGGAACTCCTCCACCTCCAACTGTAATTACTATAATTCCTTGTCTAACAAGTTGTTCTATCACTTTTTCGTTCAAAACTCGGATAGGTTTTGGCGAAGGCACAACTCTACGCCAGCCATCTTCCATTTTTGGGCTTGATTTAAACTCCCAACCTTTGTCTTTTTTGAGTTTTTCGGCTTGTTTGCCATTGTAAATTTTTCCAACTCTTTTGGTAGGATTTTGAAATGCAGGGTCGTTTTTATCCACCACAACCTGTGTTACAATTGTTATAACTTCTTTATCTATTCCTTTGTCTTTTAGTAAATTACGAAGTTCTTTTTCCAACATATAACCTATTCCTCCTTGTGAATCGGCAACACAAACATCAAGTGGCATTTGTGCAATATTATACATTTCTTCTCCTGCATCGTTTCTCATCAAAATATTTCCTACTTGTGGTCCGTTACCATGAGAAATAATTATGTCGTAACCTTCTTCTATTAAATAGATTAGATTACTTAAGGTGTCTCTTGAATTTTGTTCTTGTTGCTCAATTGTTCCTTCTTGATCGCCTCTCAAAATGGCATTTCCGCCAAGGGCTACTACTGCGAGTTTGTTCATTTATTTTAATTATTTAGGGTTTGTTAATTTAAGTGTTGAGTTTTTAGTGTTGAGTTTTTAATTTGATAACGACTTATAAACAATAACTTAGTTAGATTAAAAACTAAACACTAAAAACTAAAGACTCTATTTATTTTTACTAATTTCAATTAATGCTTCTTCTAATTTTGGCCAGTCTGTAATTGATTTTGTTAGATTTTTTATTTGACTTGGAATTTTATTTTCAAAATCAGAAATAAGTTGTTTATCTTCTAATTTTTTAGCGTTACATGGGTCGCTTATATCGTTTTCTCTTATACATTTATATGCGTCAAAAATTTTCCCTCCTGAAATATAATATCTATTTTCCTCATATCTCCATGGCTGATAATGGTATTCACCTGTTTTTGCAAAACAAAGTTTGGCATCTTTGGTAAAGTAATAATATTCAGTAACTCCTCCCGGCTCAAAAACTAATAGGCATACATTTTCTTCGTTGTAATAATATGCGTTAAAATCTCCGTAACCACCCTCTACAGTTGCAATTCCATTTGCTGTTTTTAAATTATCTTTGGAATTGTCAATTTCTTCTACAATTTTATCTATTTCAGATAAGTCTAAATTATTTGTTTTCATTTCGTTTAAATTTGTTGTTTCTTTACTATCCGAATTTGAATCCGAAACTTCATTATTATTGCCACCACCGCAAGAAAATAGCATAATAGAAACTGCTAAAAGTAATAAAATTTTATTCATAATATTATATTATTAAAATATTAATATCTTTTTTAAGTAAAAATCTAAAATTATTGAATCATTTTCACAAGCTCTGTTGAGAATTTATATACATCTCCTGGCCACCGTGCCGATAAATAATTTCTGTCTTTTACGACAAAACCTCTTTTAAGTTTTTGCTTACTGTCTCTAAATATTGGAGTTGATCCTTTATGGAAATTGTTTTTATCAGACAAAACAGATTTTACTTCATCTTCAACAGTTATTCCAGAGTAAGTTAAGTAACTGAAGTTTCGGAGTTGTAATTAGCTGGTTGTGAATATATTACAAAAA
>JAOZQN010000152.1 GCA_029932195.1 Bacteroidales bacterium
TTTTAACTTTTTGATATTTAAGATGTTATAAACTCCGAAACTTCAGTTAATAATTCAAAAGTTCAATTATACAATTTATTGGCTATCCACGTAAGGTTGGACAAGGTTAGTTATCAATACATTGCACATGTCAGGTGTTTTCACCTGATAGCAAGTAATAAGCGGTAGGTGAAAAACACCTGCTGAGTGCAGTGAGTTATCCAACTTTACGTTGGTAGCCAATTTATTAAACCATTAAATCTTTGAATCATTGAACTTTTGAACCATTAAATCTTTTTAAAATTATGAAAAAATTATTGATAATATTAACTATTATAGGATTTGTTACAATTGCAAATTCTCAAACTCCTGATATTACGGGTTTTGCACGAAATTACACAGGTGTTTTGTATGAGGAAGGAGATTTTTCTATTCTTCAAAATACTTTAAATTTGGATATTTCTAAAATGGGAGATAAAGTTGCACTTAAAGCAAACCCTATGTTATACACCTATAACACAGACAGTTTGGATTTAAGATTGAGAGAGCTTTATTTGGATTTGTATTTCAAAAATTTTGATTTACGAATTGGTAAACAGCAAGTTGTCTGGGGAAAAGCCGATGGCGTTTTTATTACAGATGTAGTTTCACCACTAAATTTATCTGAATTCTTATTGCCAGATTTTGATGAAATAAGAACAGGAGTAAATGCTGTAAAATTTGATTACTATTTGGGTAATAGCACTTTTGAAATTATTGGAGTAACAAATTTTACGCCAACAGAGATGCCTGCCGCAGGTTCTATTTGGCTAAAACAACCAGAATTTCCTGCTCCCACAACTTTTGACTGGTCTCAATCGGAAATAAAACCAAATCTTGAAAATAGCGAATTATTTTTGAAGTATTCGGCACTAACTTCGTGGATAGATTTTGAGCTTATGGGTGGATACACTTGGGACGATAATCCGACAATGCACGTAGAAAAACTTTTTCAGGTTAATCCTGAAACTCAACAACCTATGCTTGCTGGATTGAATATTACACCAGAATATCACCGATTATATTTGGGAGGCGGTTCGTTTAGCACAGAAATTAAAGGTATAGTTTTGAGAGGAGAGGCAGCTTATTATAATGGCAAATATTTTCAGACAGAAGACATGCAAGCTGTTGATGCTCTTGTAGAAAAAGATTATTTGCACTATCTTTTAGGAGTAGATTTTAATATTGGTAGCGTAAAATTAAGCTCGCAATTTATTCAGCAATATGTTTTGGATTACGAGGAAGATATTGTGCAAGAGGAAATGGAAAACACCATGACTTTTTTCGCAAGATACGATATGTTTCGTGAAACTTTACACCTTGATTTATTTGCATACGTAGGACTTACGGGAGAAGATGCTTTTATCAGACCAAAAATAACTTATGATTTTGACGATAGTTTTTCTGTTCTACTTGGCTCAAATATTTTTGTAGGTGAAGAAACAGGACGCTTCGGACAATTTCAAGATAATTCAATGATTTACATGAAACTAAAATACAACTTCTAAAGTATAAGGTTAAAAGTTGTAAAGTTAAAAGTTTTTTCTATCAGGATATTTTAAATACATAAAAGCTTAAATGTTACTATTTTACAACTTTAAACTTTATAACTTTATAACTTTAAACTAAATTTAATATTTTCACAATTAAAAATTAAAAAAACATGAAAAATGTAGTAAAATCAAAATGGTTTTTAATTTTATTAGTAAGTATATTTTTAATTTCGTTCAGCACCAAACAAGTAAATGCTTGCGAAATTGATTTTGAAATTACTGAAAATAAAAAAGATACCTACGAAGCAGGAGATGTTATTGTGGTAAAAGTTATTGTAACTTTAACACACAGAAGTTGCCCTGTTAGTCTTAAAAAAACAAAATTTAATATGAAAGGATTAAAAGTTGTTGGAGCAAAAGACTGGGAGCAAAAATCTACAATGATTTGGGAACGAGAACTGAAAATGAAGGTAATAGGAACAAAAGATGGCACGCTTACTCTAAATGCAGTAAGAGAATGCGACAAAGATGGAGGTTTTGGCTCAATGATTTTAGAATCATTACCAGTAGAAAAAGAGTAAGTTATTATTTAATGATACAAAGATACAATTATTTAATAATATATTTCTTATCATTACATCTTTGTATCATTAAATAATTGTATAATTAAATAGTTAAACCATTTTAAATTATAAAAACATGAAGAAATTAAAATATCTTTTAATTATCTGTTTTATTTTTTTATCAACGGCAGTAACACTTGCACAAACCAACGATGAATTTAATAATACAGATACAACAATTACAGACACAATTGTAGATGAAACTTCTGACGAATTTTCTGATGATGAATTCTCTGATGACGAGTTCTCTGACGATGAATTTTCTGATGACGAATTTGGAAGCGATGATGAATTTGGAGAATTTGAAGAAGGAGATGGCGAAATACCTGTTAAGAAGGTGAGTTACAATAGAATGTGGTGGGCAATATATATTTTGCTTGCGACAATAATTGCCGGAATATTGGTTAAATTTAAAACAACTCGCAAATTACGTGGAGTTTTTCTTGTGGCTTCGGTTGTTATACTTGGCTTTTACAGAGGAGGTCCGGGAGTAATTTCCAGTTTCCAAAATGCGTTCCTATTTCTTACAGGGCTTGACAGTAATTGGCAAGCAATGATTTTATTTCTCGGTTTAATACCAATAACGTATCTTTTTGGAAAGGTCTTTTGTGGTTGGATTTGCTATCTTGGAGCGTTACAGGAATTTTTATATATTGGAAAAATAAAAATATTCCAGTCCGAAAAAGCTCAAAAAGTGATGCGAATTATGAGATATGTTGTTTTTGCAGCATTTATCATACAACTTACTTTTACTCAGGAAATTTTATGGAACAAAGTAGGACCATTTAAGGTTGCATTCAATTTATTTTCACCAAACTTAACAGGTTACATTTTACTCGGTATATTGCTCGTGAGTTCGGTATTTATTCACCGTCCTTTCTGTAAAGCAATTTGTCCTGTAGGATTAATTCATGGTTGGGTAAGTAAAATTCCTGGAGCATCAATTCTTGGAATTAGTAACTCTTGTGCAGGTTGTAAAACATGTAACACATCATGCCAAATAAATGCAATTACTCGTGAAGGAAAAACCAGCAAGCTTGATAATCAGGAATGTATAAGATGTGGAGATTGCATGGACGATTGTAAAGTTAAAAGTATTTCATTTTATAATAAAAACAAAAAACACAATGACAAAATTATTCTTAAAGGTATCAAAAAACTTAATATTAAGTAGCTTAATATTAGTTAGTGCGTTGAGTGCCAATGCACAAATGGAATGTAGAAGCACCCTTGGCGGACATCTTACACCTTTTCATAAAGATGTTCCGTTGTTGTGGGCAGTAGAAGGCACAATGGCTCCTGGATATATGGGCGATTTTGATGCAGACCCTGCAATTTTAAGTGGAGGCATGGTTATAGGAGCGTTGGATTTAACGATTTATAAAAAGCATAATTTTTATGCAGAAGGAGGGTTTAAAAAATGGAATAATTCTGCTCTTAGTCAGGATATTCCAAGCAAAAGCAGACCTGTGGGAATGCGTCAGGCTTTTTATAGTTTTAATACTGAAAAAACTCAGATAAAACTCGGTTTGCACGAGACTAAATTAGGTAACTTTTTTCTTATAGATGAAAGAGTTATGGGGGTAAGTCTTGACCACGAAATGGGAGCATTTACTTTAAACGCAAGAGGAGGTGGAGTTTTGCAAAACTTTGCACGAATGGGACAATTTTGTGCAAACAAACACTTATACAATATTATAGGAAATAATTATACTGAAAGTATTGGTAAAGAGTTTGGCGAAACAAATTTTGCCGGTTTTGCTCTAAATTGGAATCCTGCCTACAAAGAAGAAGCGGAAGGAGACGAATTTTCTGAATTTAGTGAATTTGAAGAGTTCTCAGAAACAGAAGACAAAAAAAATCAGATAATTTCTAATGTTGCAATCATTTTTTACGACGAATTTGGAACAATAATACCAGATAATAAATTATATGTAGGTTCGTTGGTTGATTTTAGTTTGCCACTCAAATTTACTTTTCAAGCAGGGGGAGTTTATCAAAACATGCTAAATAACAATGCAGTAGTTTACACAGCCAGTCTAAAACGTGCAGTAAATTGGAAAAAAAGAGGAATGACACAACTTGCAACTTCGTATATCGGCAAATATAATATTGATGATAATGCTATTTTTCAGCCGTTGTTTAGCAATTTATTTGTTGGCGAAATAATGCGACTAGATGCTCCTGATTTTCCACTTTGGCAAGTAAAAGTAAAACATCATTTTCCTGGCAAAGTAAAATTCCATGTAGGATTGAAGGCTATGGGGCAGATAGAAAATAATAAAACTTCCGAAATTGATTTAGAACTTGGAATGAAATTATTTAAACATGCCAAAATAACAACAATTTTCAGCCGAGTAGAGTCAAAAGCCTTGCAAGAAGATATTTATATGGGTAGAATAGAATTGAGGCTAGCTTTTTAGAATGCCAGTAATTCTAATTTTGTAATATTAAAAATGCCGCCAAAAATTGTTCCTAGACAACAATAATTTTAAATTTTGACGGCATTTTTTTGCATTCTAAATTATTTTTTCTTAGTTTTACCATTCAAGTTTATAATTTACAAAACAACAACAACTACCTTTTACAGCCAGCATAATTCACATAATTAGTATAACAGAAAAATCTGAAATAAATAAAAGCCACCATAAGTTTTTTAAAACATGAAAAGAATAGGAATTGATATTGGAAGGGTAATAATAGCTGGAGATACGGATAAGGAAGATAATTTGTTTTTTAGTCCTAAATTTATTCAGGCAAGTCAGGTTAAGAATGCTTTTATCTGTATAAAGAAAATTGTAAACAAACTTGGTGCTGAAAATGTATTTTTAGTTTCAAAGTGTGGTAGTCAAACTGAACAAAGAACTTTAAAATGGTTAGAATACAATGATTTTTACAAAGAGACAGGTGTTAAAAATAAGAATATTTATTTTTGTAGAGAAAGAAAAGAAAAAAAGGAAATTTGTTCTTTACTTGGCATTAATATTTTTATTGATGACAGATTTTCTGTTTTGGAACATTTAGAAGGCTTTGATTCACTGTATTTATTCAACCCACTTGAAGAAGAAAAGATAAATTATAATTTACATGCAGACAAACAACAAATTACTATTGTATATATTTGGAAGGATCTAATAACCTCATTTTTAAAATTGCAGAAAAGAAATAGGAAAATCTATTTAGGTCTAATCATAATAACAATAATATTCGGTTTGTTATCTAGAACAAATCTAATCCCAGAAATAATTTACCCATATCTTGGAGATTACCTTTATGCACTAATGTTCTTTTTTATTATTGCCTTTTTATTCCCTAATATGGAAACTTTAAAAGTAGCACTTGTAAGCGTTAGCATTTGCTACATAATAGAATTTTCCCAATTATATCAATCTGAATGGATTACTATAATTAGAAATAATAAACTTGGTGGATTAGTTCTTGGGTTTGGTTTTTTATGGAGTGATATAATAAGTTATACTTTGGGAGGAATTTCAGGTTTTCTACTTGAGAAAATATACTATAAAAGGAACAAAATCATCATAAAATAAGTTTTTTTGAACTACTTTTTGTTTGAAAAATGATAAAATATAAAAATGCCGTCAAAACATGTCTTGGATAAAAGGAAATGTGAAATTTTGACGGCATTTTCTTTGTATTGTGAAAAAAACATCTTATATTTGCAATTCAAAACTAATATAGAATTCATAATTTAAAGGAAGAATATTATGGAAACAATGCAAAAAACGAAAAAAAGAACTGACCACATAAACGAAATAACTCCTATATTAGAATATTTATATTCTTTTTTTGAAGAAGCACAATATACCGTTGGAGCGAGTAAAGAATTAAATAAATTAAATATTTCAAATGAATTAATACAACAATTAAAAGAAGCATTAAAAAATCCTTTGCAAGTTTCTTTTGATAATTTTTTATTACAAGAGAAAGTTTTATATTCATTTTTAAAAAGCATTATAAATGAATATTTTACAAAAAACACGACTTTAATAGGAAATGTTTATTTCTACTTAAATCAACCTACCTTATTGCACTATTCAATAATATTAAAAGAAAACACAACATCTAATCGTTTTGTTTTTAATAAATTAATGAACGATTTTAATAATACCGAAATAGGTAAAAGAATAGAATTAATATTTACTTTCATTCCAAAAGAAATAAGTAAAGAAGCAATATCTGAGGAGTTTTCTATTACAGATAAATATGAAAAATTAATTTAAAAATGAAAGGATATTTAGAAAAGGCAAAACATAACGAAGAATTTTTAAATCTAATTAAACGTAATAGTTCAAGTTTTCACGACTGGCAAATCACAGTAACGTTTTATATCAGCCTTCATTACATGAATGCTTTTATAAAATCTTTGAAAATAATTCCTGAAAATAATCACACTAAATTTTTTAGACAAGTAGAAAAAAAAGCAAGTAAAGAGATATATCAAATATATTCCGATTTATTTGCATTGTCAAGAACATCACGTTACAATACAATTTATAATAACGATTTTGCTATAAAGATGCAAAAAGCAAATGCCAAAATAGCAGAGCAAGGCATGAAAAAAGTAAAAGTATTTGTAACAAAAGAAATATCTACTAAAAGTAAATAATCTTTTTGCTATAAAAAATAGCTACCAAACTATCCGATATTAGCAGAATCACAAGCAAAAAATATAAAAATGCCGTCAAAACTCAAACCAGAGCAACTGGAAATGTGAAATTTGGACGGTTTTTTTTGTATTGCACAAGAAGTTATACCAGCTACAATTTACGTTTATACTTAAGTGAATTAGGTTTTCGGATAAACCCGACAGCGTCTGCAAGACCTGTCGGCGTTTTATAATACTTAAAATCCGAAAACCTAATTCTAGAGTATACTTAAACGAAGTAAACTTTTTAGATGGCTATACAGGTTTTATTACACCCAATGGGCTTTCTGAAAAAATGAAAAAAGAGTTTTTTGAATCAGGAAAATACAAATTAAAAACAATAACCGGAATAGATAATGAACATGAATTTACTTTTTGGAAAAATAAAAATGAGTAGTATCATAATACTATTAATATTATTATCACACAGTCTATTTAGTCAAACTGAAGCACGCATACTAACTGAAGACAACGGTTATAAAATGTTTAGCGACGATTATTTAATATTTGAGAACAGTCAATATCTCTATACACTTACAAACTGTGGTAGTAATTGTAATGCAGGACATTTAAAGAATAAAAAAACAGGAAAGTTTTTACACTTAGACGATATACTTTTAACCGATACCATTAACTTTTTAGTCGTCTCAATAGATTTAGAAACATACAATTTAGTTATACATAACTTTGCTGGTGATTATTTAGGTATGGTGGAAATATCTGCATACAATCAAATAAGTGGCTATTATGTTTATGAAAAAATGTTTTTTAGAAATGGTTATTTGTTTATTCAATGGTCCAATCATATAGAATATTCAGACACATGGTTTCCTGTTACAGACCGTATAAGATATAAACAACACTATTGGTATAGCATAAAGATTTAAAACAATACAAATGAAACATATATTCTTACCACTATCTTTTTTTATCCCACCACTCGCTTTTTTATTTTCAGAAAAAAACAGACCAATTCCAGTATTTAATTATATCTGCAAAGGGTTATTTTCTATACACAATAATTTCTGTCTGGGGTTGCAAGCCAACAACCAACACGATAACTCAAAAACGGGATCACATCAAAAAGTTGAGAGATTTGTTTAAAAGTATTTATTTGAAAAAATTAGATGAAGAGTTTTCAAGAATAAAAAAAGCGAAAAACACCATCTATAACCTGTTAGTTACTAAGTGTTTTTCGCTTGATTTACAATTACTTAAAGTAAAAAAGTGAACTTGGCGGGAGTCGAACCCACAACCGCCTGATTCGTAGTCAGGTACTCTATCCAATTGAGCTACAAGTCCTTTTTTTGAGACTACAAAAGTAATAATAATTATTTTGGTAACAAAATATTTTCGTTAATTTTTACTTTTTTAAAGTTATTTTCTATATGCTTGTCGTAAGACCTCAAAAAAGCATTAAAAAACATATTTCCGAGCAAAATATAACCAGCGTTTGTAAAATGAATTTTATCGCTTGCCATCAAACCTGCTTTATACCATAAAATTGATGAGTTAAAACCACCCATAATTTCATACATATTCCACACTCCGCAACCCTCTTCTTTGGACAATTCCATAATAACTCTTACTTGCTCTGCCGTGTTCGGATTAGGTTTGCGACGGAATAAATAACAGTCGTTTGGCACAACCATAGTTATTGCCACATCGGGATTTACAGATTTTATTTTGTCAATAAGTTCTTTATAATCCGATTTATATTTTTGAGGGTCAAATTTTGATGTGTAGGCATCGTTTGTGCCAATTGCAATAATAATCCAGTCTGGATCTAAGACATCTAATTGTTGTTCAAATAGTTGGCATTTTGTGTAAGAATACAAACCAGCTCCATTTATGCCTATCGGGTGAAGCATAACTCCTTGTTCATCAGTGTCTAATGTTATTCCGTATAATTCAAATTTATTTTGAAATTCTCCTTTTTTTATTAGTTCAAATTCTATTTCTTCAACGTAAGTGGTCAAAAATATTTCGGTATATCCAAACTCAGGATAAGTCATTTGTCCCATTAATAAGGTATCGTTTTTTAATTTTATGCCATAACTTAAACTATCGGTTGAATGCAAAATTTTTATTGAATTAAAATTATATTTTATTTTATTTTTTTCGTTTAAAACAATTTTAAAACTCGCATTTTGGTCTGATGTAGTTGCCGAAATTCCTGTAAGTCCCAGTGTGCAAGTTGTATGTTGCACATTTCGGCAAACAGTCCATTTTCCTGTGTGTTTTGTGTAATAATTATAAGGATTGTTGGTTTTCATCATTCTATAAGGAAAAACGTAGCCTCTGCCAGCATTCATTCCTGGATAAAAAGTTTGCAAACGACCTCGCAATTGTGCCGAAAAAATATCTGCCTGCGTATGCGAAGCTCCTATTTGCATAACTTTTATTTGTCCTCTGCCTTTTAATATTAAGGTGTCAAATTTATTATACAAATTTTCAAATGCAGAACTGTCTCCATAAAATCCGAACTTATTAGATTCATAATTTATAAAATCATAATAATCAACATCTAATGGGTAGTCTTGTGAAAAAATGAAATTACTTTGAAGTGAAATAAAAACTATTAATATTGTTATTTTTTTTATCATAAGTTTTTGTTATTAATGGTGCATACTGTTCATGTATTCTTCTTTTTTTAGGAGGAATATCTACTCACAATAGTTAGTGGTTCACTTTAAGTGAACCACTGACTAAACTAAAAATAGGACTGCAATATTACAATAATCTATCTAAAATTTAAAATTCTATATTATTTTATTTTTCAATTATACAATAAATTGTAATTTTGCGTTTTATATATTGTTAAATTGCTTTTAAGGTAAGGTAATAACAATAAAGCAATTTAACAATATAACAATAAAGCAATCTAATAAATAATACATGAAAAAAATAGCATTAATAATAGTCCTTATAATATTTGCGAATATCTCTTTTGCACAATATACTGTAACTATAACTTCTAATTATCAGGTAGATACCATAAAAACTTGTATAGATACCGTAATAACTTTTTATGCAGAGGTTAGAGAAGATGGAAATATAATTGAAGGTTCGGAATTTGAATGGGATTTTGATGATGAGACAATTTTTACCCCCGAACTTGATGCAGACACGGTAGAGCATCATTTTGAAGACGAAGGAGCTTTTCGTGTGAGAGTTATTGCTACAAAAGACGACAAAAAAAGCTACGATATTTTGGTTATAAAAATAGGATTAGACCCTGATTTTGATGGCACAAAATCTGATGTTCCCGAAGACCAAAATGGAGTTTGCGATGGAGAAGAGGTTATTCTCACTGGAAAAGTTGAACCTATTGAGTGGGATAAAGACGAAAAATTGAATATCAAAACTTTGGAATTTGTAGAACGAATAGATGATGAAAATAATACGACATCAATAATAAATAGGCGAGATTTTGAAGTAGGAAAAACAATTACTAATGCTAATAATATAGATTCAATTGGCGTGAATATAGAACATTCCAATACTGCCGATTTGCAAATAATTGTCCGTTGCACAAATTACAATGGAGTAGATAATGAGATTATTTTAAAAGATTTTGGAGGTGTAGATAGGTATCTTGGCGAACCTGTGGACGAGGAAGGAAACTACGACGAAGGTGTAGAATATTGGTATTACTGGGATAATACTCCCGAATATGGCACAATAAGTTCAAGTTCAATGCTTGGAACTCCTTTGCCGTCTGGAACTTATGAATCTAATGAGTCTTTTGATAATCTTGTAGGTTGTTCGTATAATGGTGATTGGCAGATATTTATAACTGATAATACAGTAGAAAACAACGGACACTTTTTTGAATGGTCGTTATATTTTGATGAGCCAGAAAAAGCAGACACAATTATTTATGAAAATGCTTATCTTTTTGATAAAAGTTGGTGGACTGGTGATGGAGAATTAAGTGCAAGCATGGGGGTTGTGGAGGTAGATGTAGAAGGAGAAGGAAATCATGTTTTTAAATATTTAATTAATGATGATTTTGGTTGTGTGCATGATACAACTGTAGATGTGATGGTAGAAAAAGCTAATTTTGAGGCAGATAAAATAAGTGCTTATATTGGTGAAGAAATAACTTTTACCGATGAGACAAGTTGGGCAGTAGAATGGAAATGGAAATTTGGTAATGCTACAGACACCACTGGTGTGGACGTTGTTACAAAAAAATATATGGAAGAAGATGAATTTACTGTTCTTATGAAAGTAGAAAGTGAAAGTGGTTGCAAAGACCAAGATACTGTAACTGTGAATATTAAATATCGTCCAGTAGAGTTGCCTGGCTACAATATTTTTACACCAAACAATGATGGAGCGAATGAAATTTTTTCTTTTTTTATAAAAGAAGATGACAAAATAACTTTAGCAAATATTGAGGAAATAAGTGGAGTAATAGTAAATAGAGATGGAAATGTCGTTTGTCGTTGGAATACACCAGAAGAGGCAGAGGCTGGCTGGGACGGCACTGTAAACTTTACTGGTGTAATTGCTCCCTCAGGAGTTTATTTTTATGCAATAAAAATAAAAGGAAAAAAGAAAAATTATAAACCCAAAATAGATAAAATACAACCTTTTAGTGGAACTATTTATCTTTACCGTTAAATGATAAATTTTGGGAGCTATGGTTTAGTATTTCTTTGATGTTAAAAGTTCGTTTTAATTTGGAATTGTTAAAAAAAACGAGTAACTTTGTAACCCACACGGCTCACAATAATTTGGGTGATATGGTTCACTGCGAAAACTAAAAATAACAAAAAAACACTATCTTTACAAAAAATAAATTAAACAAATTATGAAACCAACAACAATTATCCTAACTGTTTTAATAAGTTTGTTACTGAAGTTTCTGACTTTCTAAATCGGTGATAATAAAATTGTTAGAAATACA
>JAOZQN010000747.1 GCA_029932195.1 Bacteroidales bacterium
CCTCTCTCCTATTTCAACATTACCAAAAGCAAGCGAAGTTGGCGAAACCGTAACTGATGTAGCAAAGGCTTCTACTCCTACTTCTTGTGTAGTTGCACCAGAACTTGCACTTGTTATGTGTCCACCCCATTGTCCTGCTCCTTCGGAAATAAATTTCACATAAATAGTTTGATTTACACTACCACCACTTTGGGTAACAGTTAAACTATTAGAATAAGAACCACCATAACTTGTTGATACCATATAACTTGTTGGTGTTCCAACAGAAACATTAGCTGTTAAATTTTCTCCTGTTAAAACATAAGACTTAATAACAGAATTTCCTGTAATTACATCACCAAACCAAAGATTTTCGGGAGTTATTGATAATATTGGTGTTGCCGGAGCAGGATTTGCTGCACATGGCGTTGGTGTTGTTGCCGAATAAGAATTTGTATTTCTTTGTCCACCTGAACCGTTAAGTATTCTTTGCATTGATTCTGTGGCAGATGAACCATTTTCTGCTTCGTTAACTTGTGGCTGACTTGTGTTTAATAAAGCAAGAAGTCCACTGTCATCGCCATCGTTAGTATCGTAAACAAGTGCGTCTATAAGGTTTGTTGTAGTAACAGAAGTTCCATTTGGAAAATCTGCTGGAACTCCTTTGTATAAAGCAACACCATCGGCACCGTTTTGTATTCCGTCTGTAGTAAAGGCAATTAATCCAACACCTGTTACAGTGCTACTACCTACGACAAAATATCCGTTTGAATTTGTAGTATATCCTGTAAGGTCTATTACATCGTAGCTTACGTCGCCTGCTCCGTTGTAAAGCACAATAACGAGTTCGTCGAGCGAAGTGTATCCAACACCACCATCGTAAATTTCAATAAATTCTTGTGAATCTGTTCCTGTTTGGTCTGCGTCCACTTCGTTAATTACTAAGTCTTCGGAGATGTCAATAAATTCATAAGCTCCTATGTCGTATCCACCGTTACCACTTTGTCTGTCAAAATTTCTTTGGTCTTTATTCGGCACAGATAACGTTCCGTTAGAAGTTGTAGCCGCATTATTAGCCGGGCTTGTTTCCAAAATTTTCATAGTTTGAGTTTCGCCACCGTTATCGGCAAGTGCTTGCAAATTAGGATTTGTTCCTTCGGGAAGGTCGTCGCCTGTCCAACCTGAGCTTCCTGTTCTGTTTTTAATAATATTATATCCTTCGGAAGCAAAAACTCCTTTGACATCATGAGTTCCATCTTCGTAATTATCCATACCGTTAACTCCTTCTTCTCCTGGCAGCCCGAACCAAACACCTGTTCCGTAAGATCCACCAAGTCCTCTGTCTCCACCAATTTCAGCTGAATATTCAACGTGATTATCTGCAATAATTGTATTAATTATTTGACCTGTTCCAACATTATAAATACCTCCACCGAGTCCGCATAAATTGGCATTTCCGCCGTTTCCACCGTTTCCACCGTTTCCACCCCAGTTTCCAGAACCACCAGAACCACCGTTTCCACCAGTTCCAACACCAGCGAGTGCACCATCAAATTCAAGATAACATTCTGTAATTGTATTGTTTACAGATTTTATAGTCGATGCTCCATGTATATTTGCAATTGCGCCTCCACATCCACTATATCCAGAGCTTCCGGAGTTTCCACCGTGTCCGCCGTATCCACCATTTCCATCATAGCTACCAGAATTAACACCATTTCCGCCTCGTCCTCCTGTTCCACCACCAAGTCCGTTTCCGGATAGTCCGGTATGATTTGAATGAAAAGTGCAATTTTTAGTAGAAACAGTTCCATCGCCATTGCAAATAGCTCCGCCGCTACCACCATTTCCGCCATCGCCTCCATGTCCTGCGTCGCCTCCATGTCCTGCGTCGTCATTTCCGCTTGCAAATCCATCTCCACCACGTCCGCCGTCTCCACCAAAAGAACCTTTACCGCCGTTTCCTGCATAATTATTTGTAAATAAGCAGTCTTCAAAATAAATAGTTCCTCCATATCCGTTGTAAACAGCACCACCGTGTCCACCTTGTCCGCCTATGCCACCGTCTTCTCCGTCATCGCCTTCGCCTGCTACGCCTGTGCTTGAAGCATCTAAACCATCTGCTCCGTCTGCACCGCTTACTCCATCGCCAGCATTACCCGCATGATTTTCTGTAAATTCACATCTATTAATAATCATAAAAGAATTGTGATTGCGAATAGCACCACCGTTTTTTGCATCATTACCATCATCACCTGAACCAGAGCCATCACTTCCATTGTTGGCACCACCAAGAGTAAATTTTATATCTTGGACAATTACCGTATAACCCGGATTAATTATAAGAATAGTTTTGCCCGGATTCGCGGCATTCACATAATTACCTTGTAATGTAGTAAGCGAAACTCCCTGCCCCTGAATTGTTACATTTTGTTCTACAAGAATATTTGATTCTTGATGAACAGCATCAACAATATTAATAACATCTCCTGACTGTGCAACATTAACTGCTGCCTGAATAGTTGTGTAGGTCTGTCCTGCACCTACATTACGAGTTGTTTTTTGTGCAAAAATACTGCTTGCAATAGAAAACAACATTAGAAAGATTAAAAAACTCGTTCTTTTCTTCATAATTTTAATAAATTTTAAAGTTAGTTAATTAAATAGCTGAAGTTTCGGAGTTGTAATTAGCTGGTTGTGAATATATTACAAAAA
>JAOZQN010000153.1 GCA_029932195.1 Bacteroidales bacterium
AATGTTGAATATTCCTCTTTTTTTTCATTACTGGAATTTTGATTGCACAGGTCGACATTTTTTGAGGCAGTTAAAAGATTTTTTGCGAATAAAGCAAAAACCGAACAAGTTCAAATGGTTAATTATTAATTTTAATTTGCCTAAACCAGTTATTCATTAACTTATTACTTTTTACTCGACAACTTTAAACTCGATAACTTTAAACTTGACAACTCAATAATTTTTAACTCTACACCCAATTACTAATCTTTAAACCAATATAGAATGAATATTGAAAGCCTTGCAAGTATCTCAAAATCAGAGATGTTATCTAATTTTAAAAGCCCTGAGAATTTGAATCTTTTCATCCTTGAAAACGAAGCATATCCAGGATATTACGAGTCAAATAATCTACCAGTAGATGATTTTAAAACAAAATCATTATTCCTACTTATTCAGGGGTTAGATTCGTTTCATATCGTAAAATTATACCGAATTATATTTAAAATAAAAGAGCAATTAGACTTTGATTGCGATATAAGCCCCTCGGTAATAGAACTTTATAATTATCAAAATCAAGCAATTCGTTTACGCTTAGAGGACTCTAAAAATATTTCTGAAATAAAAAGCCTCTTTGAAAAAGAAGGTATAAAATTTTTGAAGAAAAAAAGAATTGGCAAATACGAGTCGTTAATTCATATTAAGAAATTTGTTCAAATGGAATATGTGGAGCAAGATATATACCTTGATATGCAGGACAATAATGCGTCATACATAGCCTTACCACATGTTGTAGAAATGAATGAACTCCATGAAATTACGATGGCTGTAAAAAATAATAATCAACTAAAAATGTTTGATGCTGCAAGATGCACTATTTTAACACCTAATGGTATTAAGGATTTTGTAAGAGTTTATGCTAAAGGAGGTTATCCTCACGAGCAATTAAAAGTGCTTAAAGAAAAATTCCATCAGCAAACCAACGAATATATAGTAAAAAATAAATAATTTTACTCAACACGTTGCCAACCTGCCATAGGTACTTGGCAGCGTGTTGCTCTGCTAATCGAAGTTTTCCAACCTTGTGTGAGCTGTCTTTTTTTTTAAAAAAATTAAATTAACAAAAAAAAAAAAAACGACACTTCTATATTTTGTATAGCCCTGTATCTAAGGCGTCCACAAAATTATTCATTATTAATTATTCATTACTTAAAATGGAAAAAATAACAGAAAGGCATAAAAAAATTTCAAGATATGCAAAAGCTCTTTCGCACCCAGTTAGAGTTTATATTCTTGAATTTTTATCGCAGGAGAGTTGCTGTTTCAGTGGCGATTTGGATAAGGTTTTGCCAATTGCACGCTCAACTTTATCGCAGCATTTGAAAGAACTGAAAAAAGCTGGCTTAATAAAAGGAAGTATTGAATACCCTAAAATTAGATATTGTTTAAACACAGAGAACTGGGAGGAAGCAAAAAAAATATTCTCAAATCTATTTGTTTAACAATATATTTTTTCTAATTTTGTTTCGTCGTTTTACGAAATACGAAACAAAAGTAAAACCTGCCAGCGTCTGCAAGACCTATCAGCGTTTAGAAACAAAAGTAAAACCCGACAGCGTCTGCAAGACCTGTCGGCGTTTAAACACTCAAAACTTGAAAATTATGAAAATAAAAATTCTTGGCACAGGTTGCCCAAATTGTGTAACTCTTGAAAAAAGAGTTAAAAAAGTAGTAGATGATAATAATTTAGAAGCAGAAGTTATTAAGGTAGATGATATTGTTGATATCATGGAGTATAATATTATGTCCACACCTGGGCTTGTGTTAGACGAAAAAGTTATAAGCAAAGGTCGTGTGCCTTCTGAGAAGGAAATAAAACAATTATTAATTTCTAAATAAATTGAAAATGAAAAAAATTGGAATTGCTTTAATTGTACTAATATTTGCTTTTGGCATATTAGCATGTAATAATTCGGAAACAGAAAATAATAAATCTGAAAAAAATAACACATTAATAACTCAAACAGACGACTTAATAGTGTATTATTTTCACACCAGTCACAGATGCGAGACCTGTGTAGCCGTAGAAGACGAAACAAAAAAAGCTCTTAACGAACTTTATCCCGAAAAAATGAAGTCAGATGAGATAAGTTTTAAGTCAATAGATATGGACGAAAAAGAAGGAGAAGAACTATCTAAAGCAATGGAAATTTCTGGGCAGACTCTAATTTTTATTAAAAGCGACAAGAAAATAGATTTAACCAACGAAGGATTTTTATACGCAGTATCAACTCCCGAAAAGTTAAAATCTAAAATTAAAGAAACTGTTGATGAATTAATAAAATAAATTACAGATGGGATTTCTACAATCATTATTAGAAAATGTTCAACTACCTTTGTTGTCGGCTTTTTTGCTTGGCTTAATGACGGCAATTAGTCCATGTCCGCTTGCGACAAATATTACTGCAATTGCCTATGTTAGCAAAAATATTGAAAGCCGAAAAAAAGTTTTTATAAATGGGCTAATTTACATACTCGGGAGAGCAATTACTTATACCGTGATAGGTCTAATTTTTTATTTTGGAGCAAGTCAATTTGAAATTTCTGGTTTTATACAAAAATGGGGCGAGAAATTACTTGGTCCTATATTGATAATTATTGGAATATTTATGCTTGATTTTATCAAGATTAAATTTCCTGGACTTGGAAAATTAAATGAAAGAATGCAGGGAATAAGCAAATCTGGATTTTTGGGTGTTTTATTACTTGGAATCGTTTTTGCTCTCGCATTTTGCCCGTATAGTGGAGTTTTATACTTTGGAATACTCATTCCTATGACAATTTCAAGTGTTTCAGGATTATACCTACCCATAGTTTTTGCCATAGGAACAGGTTTACCCGTTATTGTTATTGCGTGGATACTTGCTTTTGCCGTAGGTGGAATTAGCAACGCTTACAAAAAAATGAAACTTTTTGAAAAATGGTTCAGAAGGGTTGTAGCAGTGGTGTTTATAGCAGTAGGAATTTATTATATATCAATATTTTTATTTTAAGAATGAGCCAAGAGAACTGTTTTTTCAGGCTCAATGTTGGACGTAAACTTTAAAATACTTGCTTTGATTGGTGTTTTTCACGAGAGTCAAGTTCAAGACTTTTTTGAAATTTTAGAATTGAAGTTTACCTCTGTAAATGAGTATTCTAAAATTTCAAAAGGAACATGCCGTTAGGCACTTGGCACTTGTGGAAAACGCTCTTTGATTTTAATAAAAACACATTTCTTGGAGTGGACTTACAAATAAAACAGAAGATATGAAAAATAAAAGAATTCTAATTGGAATATTAGTTGGTGTTTTGGCTGGAATTATTGACGTTATTCCCATGATTATTCAAAAATTATCTTGGGACGCAAATTTATCTGCGTTTAGTATGTGGATTGTAGTTGGAGTATTTATTTCATCTATTAATTGGAAAATAAACAGTATTTTAAAAGGTATTATAGTGGCTTTTTTAACACTTGTCCCCTGCACATTTATTATTGGCTGGGAAGAACCGTTTGCACTGATTCCTATTTTTGTAATGACTTTAATTTTAGGTGCTTTAAGTGGTTTTTTTATCAATAAATTATCTAATTAATATTATCTACATGTCTTCAAAACGACTTAAATTATTAGACAGATTTCTTACAGTTTGGATTTTCCTTGCAATGTTTATTGGAGTAGGAATTGGATATTTTTTCCCACAAGTATCAACTACAATTGATTCTGCCTCGTCGGGGACAACAAATATACCACTTGCAATAGGCTTAATATTAATGATGTATCCTCCACTTGCGAAAGTAAATTACAGTTTAATACCATCAATTTTTAAAGATAGGAAAGTAATGACACTTTCACTGGTATTAAATTGGATAATTGGTCCAATACTAATGTTTATTTTAGCAATAATATTTTTGAGAGATGAACCTGGATATATGTCTGGCTTGATACTCATAGGTTTAGCCAGATGTATTGCTATGGTTTTGGTATGGAACGACCTTGGAGGAGGAAGCAAAGAATATGGTGCAACCTTGGTGGCACTGAACAGTATTTTTCAGATTTTTACTTATAGTTTTTATGCATGGCTGTTTATTACGGTGTTACCAAAATATTTTGGAATAGAAAGTTTTGATATTGATATTTCTATAATGGAAGTAGCAAAATCTGTAGCAATTTATCTCGGAATACCTTTTGTTGCTGGTTTTTTGAGCAGAATATTGCTCATAAAATACAAAGGAGACGATTGGTATAATAGAAAATTTATACCTTTTATTTCTCCCATCACATTAATTGCACTTCTTGCAACTATTATACTGATGTTTAGCCTAAAAGGAAATTTAATTGTTGAAATTCCGCTTGATGTAGTAAAAATTGCAATTCCATTGGTTATTTATTTTGCTATCATGTTTTTTGTAAGTTTTTTTGTAGCAAAAGCCATGAAGGTAGATTACAAAAAAAATGCTTCAATCGCATTTACAGCCACTGGAAATAATTTTGAACTTGCCATTGCGGTAGCTATAGCTGTTTTTGGTCTAAATTCACAACAAGCATTTACTGGTGTAATTGGTCCTTTGGTTGAAGTTCCAGTTCTTATTGCACTTGTAAATGTTTCGTTATTTTTAAAGAAAAAATTTTACTCAAACTCATCAAAAAAATGAAAATATTAATTTTATGCACAGGCAATAGTTGCCGTAGTCAAATGGCAGAAGGATTTTTAAAATCTTTTGATAATAAACTAGAAGTCGTTTCAGCAGGAACAGAACCAAGCGGCGAGGTTCACCCCAAAGCTGTTCAGGTAATGAAAGAACTTGATATTGATTTGAGTCTAAATTACCCTAAATCGCTAGATGAATTTTTAAACAAAAGTTTTGAATATGTAATAACTGTTTGCGGAGGAGCAAAAGAAGTTTGTCCAGTATTTACAGGGCAGGTAAAACACCATCTACATATTGGTTTCGACGACCCAGCAGAAGTTGCTGGAACAGATGAATTTATTTTGTCGGAGTTTCGTAGAATAAGGGACGAAGTTAAACAAGATTTCTTTAAATTTTATCAAGAATTATAATAAATGTTCTATTGGTTACAAAATTTTTCTGACTGGTTTGTATATGATATTCTGGGAATTGCAACAGAAAATCATCTTGGTGAAGCCTTAAATTTCTTTATTTATGATAGTATAAAAATACTATTATTGCTATTTGTTATAATCTTTTTTATGGGAGTAGTAAACAGCTACTTTCCTGTTGATAGAGTGCGTAATTTTTTATCTCGCAAGAAATTATACGGTTTTGAATATCTTATGGCATCACTTTTTGGGGTTGTAACGCCGTTTTGTTCATGCTCATCTGTTCCGCTTTTTATAGGTTTTGTAAAAGGAGGTATTCCACTTGGAGTAACATTCTCATTTCTTGTAACTTCACCTCTTGTAAACGAAGTTGCAATCGGACTTTTTCTCGGATTGTTTGGATTAAAAACTACTATTATTTATGTGATAAGTGGCATATTACTTGGCACAATTTCTGGAGCAATACTGCAAAAATTTAAACTCGAAAGGTTTTTAACCGACTGGGTAAAAACTGTTTTAAATAATTCGCAAGCAGAGACAGAAGCTTTTGCCGATAAGCAAAAATTCACAAAAAGATTGCCAATAATTTGGCAAGAAGTAATAAAAATAATAAAAGGCATCTTACCTTACGTATTGATAGGTATTGCAATAGGTGGTTTGATGCACGGATACATTCCAGAAGGTTTTTTTGAAAAATATATAGGAAAAGAAAATCCTTTTGCAGTTCCTGTGGCAGTAATTCTTGCTGTGCCAATGTATTCCAATGCGTCGGGGATTTTGCCAGTTGTTCAAGTCCTTGTAGCCAAAGGTATTCCGCTCGGAACAGCAATTGCATTTATGATGGGAGTTGTAGGACTTTCGTTACCAGAGGCAATGTTGCTAAAAAAAGTGATGAAAATAAAATTGATTGGAATTTTCTTTGGCGTAGTAAGTTTGTGTATTATTATATCTGGTTTTCTATTTAATATAATATTTTAAAAGTGATGAAAGTTGCAGGTTTCAGGTTACAAGTTTCGCAAAGCGAGTGAGATGTATTGTAGTATTTTTAGGCTATGGTTTTGTGTAGTGAAGCGGGACAAAACTATCACAGACGGCTGGCATTAAATGTAATGTTATAGGGGCATGTTATTTTTTCTATTTATCTTGTACATATCGACATGACAATCCTGTCTTCAAGTCCCAACTTGCTGCTGATTGAATAATTATAATACTTTTATAAGAAAGACAACTCAAAACAAAATTAGCAGGAAATTCGCTTATTTTATCTTTTGAACTACTCCAAAAACTGGAATATATGCTTTGCAGAGCATATTTATTATCTATTTCAGACATATAGCTTGCAAGTTTATTCTCTATAAGCGTAAATAATTGATTTACATTTAGGTTGTTGTCAAAGTTTTTGATGCCACAGAACTTATCAATAAAATTATCTCTTGGCTTTTCAATAACACAACTATTATTAATTTTGCTATTGTAAATCACACCATTGTTTTTAGTTTCTATATCTATGGTTGTACAATCCCATAATTCAAACATCAATTCTCTAATATCTTCAATTGTTGGTAGTCGCCAATTGGGGGGACATGCCCTAATTGCTGAATCTAAAGTATAAAGTCTTCCGTTTTCTTTGTTTTTAATATCATTATTATAAAACCAAGAGTTTTCAATTTCATACAAAAAGTTATCAAGTAGCCAAATTTTGTTTTTAATTTCGACTGTCCGATAGGTTTGATTATCCCGAATATCTATGAATTCACCTAATGGAAATTTCTGGGCTTCTTGTATTTTTTTTTTTTGATTTCTTGCTGAAAAAGAAATTGAAAAATCTTCCTCTTCATTTTTACGAAAAATTTTATTTAAAAAGTTCAACATTCTATAGTTCTTATAATCATTATTATATGTTGGTCTATTTCCCAACCTTAGTTAATTTTCTTGGATAAAATAATTTTAATATTACATTATAGATTCCTTTTATTCTAAAAAAAATACACTTTTGCTTTGCGAAACTTGCAACCTGCAACCTGCAACCTGCAACTTATCCCATTTCCATTTTTTCTATATAGTTTAGAATTTCTGATTTTCCGTTCTTTTTAACAGAAGAGCTGGTAAAATAAGCTGGCATTTCTTCCCAAATTTTTAGCATTTCATTCTTATAAATCTGAATATTCTTTGCCAAAGCACCTTTTGTAATTTTGTCTATTTTTGTAAAAACAATACTAAAAGGAACATCATTTTCGCCCATGTCCACCATAAATGAGAGGTCTATTTCTTGCGGTTTGATACGAGAATCTATCAGCACAAAAAGATTTACCATATTTTCTCTATCTTTTACATATTTGTCGGTAAAGCTGTTCCACTTATATCTGTCCAATTTTGAACTTTTGGCATACCCAAATCCGGGTAAATCTACGAGAAACCATTTTTCATTAATCAAAAAATGATTTATAAGTTGGGTTTTTCCTGGTTTTCCAGATATTTTAGCAAGTTTTTTGTTGCCCGTTAGCATATTTATCAACGAAGATTTGCCAACATTTGAACGACCAATAAATGCGTATTCATTCAATTTTGTAACAGGACATTGATCAACTGAAGCACTACTTTTAGTGAATTTTGCTGTTTTTATTAACATATTTATTTTGGATATAGTTTGTAATTTTTAACAACAAAATGGCTGACACCAAACCGCTGTTGTCATTTTTTATTTATTCTCAATCGTTTTTATTTCTTCATCTGTTAGTTCATATAATTGATAAACTAATTTATCTATTTTTGTTTGTTGTGCTGAAATATTGGCTTTTGTATCTGTTTCTTTGGCTTTTAATATTTTATTTACAAGTGTTTCTATTTTGGTGGCTATTTTTTTATTTTTATCGGTAATTTCAGGAATTGGAATTTTTTCAACATATTGTTTTGAATATTGAATAGCTTGTTTCCCAAGTAATCTGCCTTCTCGTTCAAAATAAAATTCAATAACTTTTGAAGATAAAACTGCAAGTAAATATTCTAAGTTATAGCCTGTTATTATAAAACAAGTTTTATCGATTAAATAATTATTTTTATCTAAATAAAATTCCGACCTGCGACCTGTTGTCTCAGGATAAACTATTTTTTTTTCATAAAATAAATGTTGATAAGCACAATTCCTATGATTTGTCCACATCTCGCCTTTGTCTTCTCGTTTTTTTAACTGATTTTCATATTTTTGCAAATGTTCGTATATTGCAGGGTATTTTTCTACTTTTATTCTGTTTTTTCTTATTTTCTTATTTTTTCCTGTTTTTCTATCTTTTTCACGAATTAATTTTCCATTATAAGTATTTATTAAAAATCTATCTTTTTTATCAATATAATATTTATGAACGTCTCTACCTCTTAATAAAGGTTGAATAATTTTAGCAGATTTTGGGTCTTTTTTTATTAGTTCTATTTTTTTTTCTTTGTCAATAAAAAAAGCTTCGTTAAAACCTGTTAAAATACCTCTATTTATTTCAATATTCCAATTTTTAAGTAATTTTCCATTTGCAATTAGTTTGTTTTTAATTTGTTTTTCTTTTTCAGAAGATAATGTCCAACTATCAGAAGTCAATCCTGAAAGTGTAATTTTATTATCGTCAAAATATTTTGATATACTTTCTTTTTCTAAATCAAAAGTTTTATCAAAACGGACTGCCTGAATATTATTGTTTCCATTTTTTTTATTTATAACAGAAATAATATTTGTATCAACAGTTGCTTCGTCAAAAACTTTTAAGCCGTCAAAATCGATAATTTGAGTAACTGTTGTATTTTCTAATAAAAACTTCCGTAAATTTTCGCCATAAGCCGCTCGCATCCATTTGTTTGAAGTTATGTAACTTAATATTCCTCCTTTTTTAAGAATTTGAGTTGCTCGTTCAATAAAAAGCATATAAATATCGCCAGAACTTTTAAAAGTTTGATAATTTTCGTTTACTTCTTTTAAATGTTGGTCTTTGCTAATTGAAAAATACGGTGGATTGCCTATAACTAAATCAAAACCCTGAAACTCACCTTTGTCTGATAATATTTCGGGAAACTCAACAGACCATTCCATTGAGTTTGCATATACATTTTGGTAATTTTCTTTATATTTTGTTTCAAGTTCGGTAACTTCTGCACTAATTTTAACTATTTGTTTTTGTATTGCTTTACTGTTTCCGCCAACATTAAGTAAATTACCTAGTTCATCTTTCTTTTTCAGATATTTACGATAGTATTTATCTCTCGGAATTGCATATTTTTCGAGTTCGGTTTTTATACGTTTTATTTGGTCTCTAAATTTTGTTTTTTGTTCGTAGTCGCTTGTTTTTTTATATTCATCTGTTATAAATTTATACTGTATTATGTTGGTTTTTACCGCAGTGCGTTCAAATAGGTCTAAACCTGTATCAAATTTGCTTATTAATGAATTTCCTGTTTTTATATTAATGTCAATATTTGGTAACGTTTCCAGAAATTTGTAATTGCTTTTTTCTGTGTAAAATGTATTTTTAAGCAATTCAATCCAAAGTCGTAAACGGCATATTAAAACTGATTTAGGGTTAATATCAACACCATAAATGCAATTTTCTATTAAGTTTCGTTTTTCGTGAAAAATAGCCTTTTGTATATTTTGAATTTCGCTTGGCGGATTGCCTTTTTCATTTACATAATATTGAAAAGGCTCGCTTGTTTCTTCGTCTATTATTTCGAGTTCATCGTTTACGTTTTCAATTTTTATTCCACGAATACGTTTTTCGTTTGTATCGTTTAGTATTTTTAGCTCACTTTTTACTGCAATAAGTTCATTTAAAACAGAAACAAGAAAATGCCCAGAACCTACGGCAGGGTCGCATAATTTTATAGAGTTGATTATTTCGTTTGCTTTTTTCCGTTCTTCGCTGTTGGAATAATCAATTTTGTCTTTTAAATCTTCAAAATTATCAACTTTGCCAAAGTTCAAAACTTTGGCAAAGTTTGCTTCATTAAATTTATTTACAACTGTTGCTCTAATTGTTTCTCGGCTAATAAATGTAGTTATAAAACTAGGAGTATAAAATGAACCGTCTTGGTAACCGTTAATTTTTTCAAAAATTAATCCAAGAACAGCGGCATTAATTATTGTTTTGTTGTCATTTTGAATTTCTGCATTTGTTTCGCTCGAAAAATTATATGCGTTCAGAAATTCAAATAAATATTCAAGTGTTTTTAATTCGCCTGTTTGTTTTTTGCCTGTTTCATCTTTTAAAATGGAAAAAGAAGCTATTGGCAGAGTTAATCTTGATTTTAGGGAAGAAATTTGAATTGCAGAAAATTCTAAATCTGTTATTTCAAATAAAGAACTATTTAAATATGGTAAGTTTCCAAATTGCTCATTAATATAGTCTGTTCTATTATCTGTTTTTTTTGCAAAAACTTCAAAAAATAATTCGTCTAAATCATCAAAAGATTTTATTTTATTAAAATTTAAAAATGCAAAATTTTTATTTCCTTTGTTAAATTTAATTAATTGCCCTTCTAAAAGTTTTAAGAATAAAATACGATTTAGCCAAGTAATTATTAATTCTAATGCAATACTGAATAATTGTTCTTCTTCATTTTTGCCAAATAAATCAAGTCTTTCAATATTTTTTAATTTATGTCTGGTATCCATAAAATTAATTGTATTTTCAAGTAACGAACCATCTTTTCTGTTTTTTTCTTTAACTCTTGTTATTAGTTTTTTTCCGCCTTTTTTGTTTTCCTCTAATCCCAGTATATGCAAAAGTTCGTTGTAAAATCCAGTATCTATTTTATTGTAATCGTTTGAAAATGACAGTTTTAATAGATGTTCTGGCGATAGTATTTTATAAAGATTAATTAATTTTTTGGTTTCTGTTTCGTCTTGTGTATCTACAATTTTCACATAATCATTCAGATTAATATAAGAGCATTGTAGAGACGTTGCATGCAACGTCTCTACAAAAGGTTTTGCAATTTCATTATAAAACCAGTCTGTTTTTTGCCCAACAAGTTTGCCACTGTTCCAGTCTTCATAATTTGTCCTGAATTTTTTATTTTGATAAAAAATGTTTTCAAATTCGCTTGCATCAAAAATAAACCACTCGTAAATATTGGTAATTACAATGTGCTTAATTTCTTGGTTATTGTTAATAATTCTTTCGTTCAAATAATAATGAATAGTTTCGTGTAGAGCTTTTGCATTTGGTTTATCAAAACTTATCATTTCTGTTTTATTATTGGGCTTTTTAGTTTCAATAATAACCGAAACAGGCGTTTTGTTTGAATTTCCTTTGTGAATTACAAGATCTTTACGCCCAGAAGTATTTATTTCATACTTCCCTTTATAATAAGTGTCTTTTAGAAAATCAGAAATAATATTTTTGTTATGTTCCTCACTTTCTTTGTTATCTATTCTCTCAAAAAGTTGTTTGAAATTCTTTTTAAACAAATCAATATTTTCTCGTTTCAAACTTTGTTTGAAATATGCTTTATTTAATGATTTATCTAATTTTATTTTCTCTAATTTCATATATTATACTATTCTGTTGTAAAACTTTGTTTTTTTAACAAAATCCATTGATGAGCCCACCCCAACCCTCCCAAAGGGAGGGAGTTCTTTTTTTCG
>JAOZQN010000748.1 GCA_029932195.1 Bacteroidales bacterium
CAGTATTTAGTCCTTTTAGATATTTTTGAATTACTGATTTTTGAAATATTGCCATATCAATTCTATTAAAAAAATCAGGCTACCCACGTAAGGTTGGACAGCTTAACTATCAAGGCAACACGTTTCCAAGTCCCATTTTTATTGCCTTTGGCAATAAAAACAGCACGTTGGAAAGAGTTGAATATTTAAAATTTGTCCAACTTTACGTGGGTAGCCAAAAATCAAAAATAATAAAAAAAACAATTTTTTCTTTTTTTTTTCTTTTTTCTTTTTTTTGGTTTAGTTTTTCTTTTTTTTAATTGACGCTATTGCCCAAATCATTGTGAGCTGTGCGGGTTGCAAAGATACTCGTTTTTTTTGATAATTCCAAATTAAAACTAGCTCTATTTATAAATAATAATAATAGCACAGAAATAAAGCATAATCAAACTTTCTTATAATATTTTTGATTTTATTTTGCCTTCAAATAGTTCTGTTTCAATAAATTCGCCTTTTGTTGCTTGTTCGGAGTTTTTCAATAATTTGCCATTTTGAGTAGTTATTGAGTAGCCTCGTTTTAAGATGTTTTTTGGGTCTTTTAGTTTTACTATGTTTGAAGCTATTTTTAAATCGTGTTTTTGCTTTAAAAAATAACTTGATAGTGAAATTTTTAGCTTCTGTTTTTGTGAAAATAATTTATTGTTTTGAGACAAAAGCATGTTTGAAGTAAGTTGTTTTAACTTGCTCTCTTTTAGTGCAATATCTTTAATTTTATTTTTGATATAATTGCTTCCAAGTCTATTTAATTTTCCTTTTATTCTCTCTAATTCAAAATTCTTTTTATTCAAATAATTATTAATCTGATTATTAAAATAAGTAGAAGAGTTGTCTAAAAAACTTTTTTCATCGTTTAGCTTTGAAAAAACTAATTCTGATAAATAGGATTGTTTATTAATTACAATCTTCTCAAAGTCAGCAAGTCTTGATATTAAAAAGCTGGCAACTGCCGTAGGAGTTTTTATGCTTGTATTTGCTACCAAGTCGGCAATGGTTTCGTCTCGCTGATGCCCAATTCCCGTAATTACAGGAAGTGGAAACTGACTGATATTTAGTGCTAAATTGTAATTATCAAAAGAACTCAAATCGGCTTTTGAACCACCTCCCCTGATGATTACAACAATATCAAAAAAAGTTTCGTTTTCGTAAATTTTATCAAGAGCGGCAATAATGCTGTCCTCCGACTTATCTCCCTGCATAACAGCAGGAAACAGATGAGAATAGAATTTGAAATTTTCGGTATTATTTTGAAGCTGATTTACAAAATCGCCATATCCAGCGGCAGTTTGTGAGGAAATAACTGCAATTTTTTGAGGAATTAGTGGAATTTCAATCTCTTTATTCATACCAAAAACACCTTCTGATTTTAGCTGTTCAATAATTTCTAACTTTCGCTTTTCTAAATCTCCGAGAGTGTAAACTGGGTCAATATCAAGCACATTGAGACTTAATCCATAAACGGAATGAAAAGTTACAGTAACATTTATGAGAATTTTTATTCCTGCTTCAAATTTGTATCCTGTGGTGCTTTCAAAATATGGTTTTAGCATACCATATGTTGATGCCCAAATAGTTGCACGAGTTTTTGCTGTGATTTTATTAGTCCGAGAGTTTTTTTCAATCAACTCTAAATACGCATGTCCGTTGTAAGCCGAATTGAGTTGATTTACTTCTGCTATAATCCAGTAGGTCTCTTGTAAAGAATTATTTATGCTATCTTTTATTTTTTCGTTAAGCTCCGAAAGTTTTATCTGGCTCATAGGTAAGTAGTGGATTAGAATGCAAAGATAAGAATAATTCTTTAATGTTACATCGTCCAGAACTCTAACATGATTTTGAACCCTGTCAGAGTTATTATGTAGATTACTGTAATTCTAATTCAAAACTCATTTTTTCATCT
The DNA here is from genome assembly GCA_029932195.1 of Bacteroidales bacterium. GTDB lineage: Bacteria > Bacteroidota > Bacteroidia > Bacteroidales > JAOZQN01 > JAOZQN01. Next base: position 1,937 of record JAOZQN010000748.1, read on the forward strand.
ATTTCTTTTTGATGATAGTCATAAAAATTATCTTTATCATCAAACCAGTCAATAACTTTATCCCTTTTTAATAATGTAGCTTTTTCGGAGAAATAACTTTCAAAAGAACTGTATTTCCAATCTCGCAAATCTTTTACAAAACCATGATGGACTGGGTTAAAATGAATGTAATGAATTATTTGACGAAAATAATTGTTGGAGTCTATGTGAAGGCGTTTGAAAGGTTTGCGAAAAAGTGTGCCACTTCGGTCTTGTTGTTTATTGAATGATTGTGTGTAGGAACTAAATAAATTTGAAAATTGTTTGCTCACAAACCCTTCGTAGTTTAACTTTGCCAAAGTTTCAAACTTTGGCAAAGTTCGCATTGCGACTTCAATTTCTTTTTCTTCTTTTATTCTTACAGCAAAATGAAAATGATTTGGCATTAAACAATATGCAAAAGTATCGGCAATGGGTGTAATATATTGTGCATATTTTTTCAGAAAATAAAAATAGTTAGCTTTATTTTTAAACAGATTATCATTACTAACAGCATGATTAAAAATATGATAATATTTATCTGGTTCTAATGGCAGTGTGTAGTTTTTCATATTTATTAAATTATTTGTGTGTTTTTAACTTTGCCAAAGTTTAGAACTTTGGCAAAGTTGAGGTTTGTGTGTTGCCGTTTGCTGTTTTTAACTTTGCCAAAGTTTGAAACTTTGGCAAAGTTGAGGTTTGTGTGTTGCCGTTTGCTGTTTTTAACTTTGCC
>JAOZQN010000749.1 GCA_029932195.1 Bacteroidales bacterium
CAACTCTACTTATCCATTGATATTCAAGTGTTTACAACTCCGAAACTTTAGTTAAGTTACTATCCGAAACCTGAAATTTTGAAAATAACATTGCTTGTTTTTTATTCCTCAAATTTCCAAAAACAGCATTTTCAATTTCCTTAAATTTATCATCAATATTTCTTGTTTTAAGTCTAAAATTATTTTTGCTATTATATTCGGAGTTTATGGTTCTCAAAAATTCCTGAAATAATCGTTGTCCTTCGTAATTATTTTTGATAAACTGATAAAGAATTATCCATTTAAAAGCACCTTTTAGAGTAGAACCAGAAATGTATAAATTCTCGTTGCTTTTGATTATTGTATGCAACTCTCTGGGATTCTGATTTATTCTTTTTGAAATAGGAATAGGTTGTTCAGATAAGTTCTGAACAGTTTCGAATAATTCTTTTTTTATAAAATCTTTCAGAAAATAAGTTTTATCTCTATTGGTAATATTATATATTTTATTGGTAAAATCATCAACTTTATCATTATCTATTAATGATTCTTCAAATTTATCTTTATCAATATAATATATTTTATTATTTCTGTTATCCAAAACATAATCTGTTAGTGGAGACAGAGTTCCGCCATCGCCAATAGAAACTGGACTTACGGTTTCTAATTGTAGTTTATGTTCATGTATTTCGTATTTGCCTTTTTTCATTTTTTTAAATTTTTAAATTTAATCATTCCCTTGTGTGGAGAATTTTTATAATGCGTAAGCTATTGGTAATTGCTTTGCAATTAATCTCAATGAGGGTTTCATTTTTTAATTAGTGTTCTATGTGTGAACTATTTTAACAGGTATTGTTATTGTTGTTCCAAGTCGTTTGTATTTTAAATCACTATTTTTTAGTTTTTCGGGAGTAATGTTTTCAATCTTTCCTGCAATATTGCTGTTTTTTGTAATAATTGCAGCTTCTTGTATCATTCTTACTCTTTTGAGCTTTAAATTTTCATCTTTTTTTAATTCCACTTTATTTTTACCAATTTCATTTTTGCCAATCACTCTGCCACCACGAGTTGTTAAACTATAATATTGGAATTTATCAAACTCACCGTCTTTTGGAATGCACAAAGACAAAGAACAATCAAAATTTGAATTTACAACATCACTAAAATTATGCTCATTTGCAAAAACAACCTCTTCAATAAAACCACAGCCAACCGAACGCTCTCCACCAATTCCTGTTTGTGCAAGTATTTCTAATGCTGTTATAAATAAATTTTCGTGTTCAAATTCGGTTTTTGTTTGGTATAAAAAATAAAAATGTGGCTGAATTGTAATACCATCATAAAATTTTGAAATTTCGGAATTATCAGCAATTTCAATATCGGTGCGATTATACATTTTATCTGTTTCCGAAGTTGTATGCACTTTTACTTTTGGTGCAGATGTTTTATTGAAAATTTGAATTTTATGAAACTCGTCTTTATCGTTTTTGCTCTTTAGGGCAACTTCAAACTCTTCTTTTTTACAAATAAATTTATTTTGCAGAACAACATAATTTTGAGGCTCATCTACAAGCCATTTTTTAGGCTCAATTCCTTCTTCCCAAATTTTTTGCGAGACAAATTTTATCTTTTTCAGTTTTTTAAATTCCGTAACCTTACTTAGTGATGTGGCTTCTGGCTTTGGATAAAAATAAATAAATTTATCCGCAATTTGCAAACAATAAAAAGCACTAGAAATTTTAATATTTCCATTTTCAAAATCGCCAATTAAACTCTCTACTTTGTTGGGGTTAAAACGATTAACCGTATTAATAATCGCAGAAAATAAAGTATCTGAATGTATAATTTCGGAAGTTTCGTCTAGCGACATATTTTCATTAAGAGCAATTTTCCCAAAGTGAAACCTGCTGTTTGGCTTGCATTTTAATATAATTGATTTCATATTTTTGTCTTATATTTGAGCATTTAAAAAGTCTTTTATTGATTTTTCTGTATCTGCTTCTTTATTAAATTTATCGTTTTCTATTTTAAAGTAGTCAGCATTTACTCCTTTAAATTTAATTTTACCATAACCACGAGAACCACTTCCTCCAAGATAGTCAAATTCTAATAAATTTATTGCAGTTTGTAGCAAATTAAGATGTTCGTTCATTTTCTCGTCGTCGTAAACATCATAAATCATTTCAAATTTAAAGATTGCACCAGCAGGCACTCTCTCTATCTGGCGTGGGTGTTCTGCCGAACCTGTTTTACGGTCAATAACATTTTCGGTTTTTACTTCGGTAAATTTAATATTATCTGGATCTTTTGCCAAAGTAGGAAAATTATCAATAAAATGTTCTTTATCTATACCTGCATCTCTAACCAAAAGCCGTGTAGTCGTGTTTTTTGTCTCTTCTCCATCGTCTTTATTATCGCCCGAATGTCCAAAAATGTCTTTTATTCTATCAGTATCATCTTTTACATTCATACTTCCTTCCATTTTTGCCAACATAGAGCGTAGTTTTCCTTTTAGCGAACTACCTGGTATAAATGGAGTTTGTTCTTTTCCGTTGGTTTTAATAATATTATTATCAATACCACCAATGCTCAATTCCGTTTTTGTTCCTCCAATATGGATACCTGTTTTTATTATAATATCTCCTTTTATTTTTATTTTACTGAAGTTTCGGAGTTGTAATTAGCTGGTTGTGAATATATTACAAAA
>JAOZQN010000154.1 GCA_029932195.1 Bacteroidales bacterium
GGACAAAGGGGGCTGTTTTTTTCTATTCTATTTTATTTTTTGGCACTTATGTCAAAAGAAATTGCTATAACTTTTTTGGCAGTAATTCCTCTTTTATTATACTTTTTTACAAGTCTAAAAATTAAAAAGATTTTAATTTATACACTTCCATATTTTGCGGTTTTTGTTACTTATATTTTATTAAGAATAAGCATTTTAGACAATGTTACAATTGATAAAGAAATAACAATTTATCAGAATTCTCTTTTTGGGGCAAGCAGTATTTGGGAATTTTTGGCAAGTAATATGACAGTGCATCTTAAATATTTGCAACTACTTGTTTTTCCTCATTCTTTGAGTTGGGATTACTCTTATAATCAGATACCTGTGGTTAGTTTTGCGAATCCAAAAGCAATTTTATCGGTAGTAATATTTTTGGCACTTGCGGCTTATGCCATTTATGGTTTTTTGAAAAAAAATCCAATCTCATTTTCTATATTTTACTATCTGATAACCATATCAATAGTCTCAAATTTTGTGGTAAAAATAGCATCTACAATGGGAGAACGATTTATTTACACGGCATCGCTTGGTTTTGTTGTATTTATTGTCTTTTTGGCTAATAATTTATTAAAAAAGATTAAAACTTCTGATTTTAATAAATTAGTTGTTATTTTTATAACAGTTGGCACAATTCTTTTGCTTTATTCATCTAAAACTGTAAATAGAAATAAGGACTGGAAAAATAATGCAACTATTTATAAATCAGGTGTAAAAGGCTCACCAAATAGTTCCAGAGCACATATTGCTCTTGCAGATACCTATCGAATTGAATTTGTTGAAAATCAATCAAATGTAGCATTGCAAAATTCAATAAGTGAATACAAACGGGCATTAGAAATTTATCCCGAAAATGCAAGTGCTTATTATTCTTATGGTTTTTTATATTATACTATAAATCAAAAAGATAAGGCATTAGAATTATTCAATAAAGGAGTTGGTTACGATAGTTTGCATGTGGATATGTTAAATTATCTTGGCATAATTTATACCGAAAAAAATGATTTTGAAAATGGCATAAAATACTTCTCCAAAGTGCTTGATATTAAGCCAGATTATATTCATGCTCTAAATAATCTCGCATTTATTTATACTCAAAAAAAGGAGTTTGAAAAAGCATTGGAACTTTACAAGAAAGTTATTGATTTTGGAAAAGCAACTGATGAGACTTATAAAAAAATAGAACAAATTAAAAATAATCAATAAATTGACTGAATTTTAGGAGTTATAATTTATATGACCTTTCTCAAAAATATATAAATAATGAATAGCATTTAATTTTAAAAATAAAATCCAAAACCTGTATTTGCATATTGTGCGTTGGCGTAATATGCTATTATTGAGAGATTACAGAAGAAATGTTTGCTAAATTTATATTTAAGCGAAATTTTTTCGTAAATTGGTTTGCCATCTTCAAATTTTTTGAATAAATAAACTCCTGGTTGAATAGAAAATGTTATTTTTCCAAGAATAATATCATAGGAAACAAAGACTCCCAAGTGCAATAAATCTTTTTTTGTATAATCTATTTCATCTGCTATAAAATAATTTGCTTTTTTATCATTGTAAAAAAGTTCTGCTCCAAAAGCCCAGCCCCTTTTATGACTGTATTGTCTCCCAAAACTTACCGATAATTCTGATAAAAAATATAAATCGGCACTTATAGGATAGCCTCCGTTAAGTCCAACAGCAGAAGAAATTTGAAACTCATATTTTTTTATAAAATTTGGAATTTCTGATTTTATACGTTCTGGCTTATTTTTTGCAAAAAGATAACTCGCTCCAACTGTTGTGCTGATAACATTTAAGCCATAATTTGGCATTTTATAAGCTCCGTTAGAATAGTGAGTAAATCCAACTCCCGAAAATAGAGTTATTTTATCAGTAATTTGATATTTGTGTTCAAAATTAAAATTTACATGAATATTTAGAGGAGTTCCGATTGCAAAATTGTATAAATTATCCTTATAATCAAATGATTTACTAAGATAAGACAATCCAAGAGAGACATTATAATCAAAACTATTTTTTTTAATTTTGAAGTAAGGCGAAGTCATAAAAATATATAATGAATTTGCTGTTCCCAAAACTTCAGGGTTTCCAAGTTTGGCATGATAAAAACCTCCACCAATAGTTGGATAATTGTATAATTGTTGCCATTTTTGTCTGCCTAAAAGCGGAAGCCCTATCATTATATCAACTGCTGGAATTCTATCTTTTATAATATATTCCATGCTTTCGTGATGTGGTAAAATGTAACCATAATGAAATTTAGGAATAACGATAAATGGTCTTTCATTCTGACTATAAGCACTTAAACTTATAAATAAAAATATGATGAAAAAAAAGTGTTTCATTTTTTTTTAGTTTTCGTGTTCTCAATTTTTTTCTTTTGTTTTTTTGCTTTTAACTGTTTTTTTATACTATCGGCAACAAGCAAATTTTCAGGCATTGTTCCTCCAAGCTCTTCAATTGTTTTACGAACTTTTTTTCCTACTTCGTAATGTGTTTCATTTGCTTTTTTTTTTGTTTTTATCTCATCTCTTTTTAGCTTCTCTTCGGTTTGAGTAGCACGAAAAAGATTTGCCGCAAGCTCGGTGCTTCCCATGTGGTCAAGAATATTTTGACTCTTTTTTAGTTCTTTATTTTTATGAATTCCTTTGGCATCTAAGCCATTATAAAGACCTTTGTAGCCCCAATTTTGAAAAATAGCATATTCTATTGGTTTTATAACTCCTGCATTTTTAGCGGCTTCTGCTAATTGTTTATTATGTTCAACCATTTCTTGTCTAAGAAATAGGCGTTTTTCAGTTTCTGATTTTTCATTAAAATCAAATTTTTGGTCTGCAAGCTCTTGTTTGCGAGTTTGAATAGCAAAATAAGTTTGTCCCAAAGCAACAACCTCTTTATTTGGGTCAGCATTTTGAATAATCAAATAACAAGCGTAACGACTTAAATCTAAGTCTCCTACATTCCTTTCAGCACCAGAACCAATACGAACCATTTTGTCCACTTGGACGAAATGGTTTTTCTCTTGTTGCTCAGACTTTTGGCAGGCAATTTTTGCTTTATTAATTACATTTACAAATTTTCGCCAGTCTTTGTAATCAAGTGCCTTAAACATCTCTCGTGCAGACCAATATTCTTGATCAATTTGATTTGTTTTTTTTATACTCTCAAAAACTGATTCTTTTAATTGTTTTATATTGTGTTTCATAGCTCAATATTTTGTTAATGGATTCCTAAAAACTCAAATTTATGCGTTACTCAAAATATTTAAAATCCTCATTTACAGGAGTAAACTCAAATCTTAAATATTTTGAAAAATTTGATATTTGAGTTTTTAGGAGTCCCCTTAAATTATTAATAAATAATGAATAATTATTCTGCTTGTTATCAATAGTTTATTGTTGTGAAACGAACTGTTTTTCAGCTCGACAACACGATAACTATTAACTCTACAACTCAAAAAACAAATTGTCTTTCGTAGGCTCCAATATCTGGTTTTTCGTCTGATAATCTGTCGTTTCCGTCTAAATCGTATTGTAGAAATGGTAAATTTTGATTTATAACTTCAATATTTGCTTTATCTACGGCATTAGAAACTGTATCAAGGTGAAAATCAAAGTCTTCGGTGGAAACAAAATCGGGAGTTTTATTTACAATGCAATTTTGAAACATTGCAAGACTTGTGTCTGTCTGTTTTAAGTCAAGTTTGAGAAGACAGTGGTCAAATGTGTAACTCATGCCCCCTTCAATATTAAAAGCATCTGCATAAAACTCATTATCAACACCTCCATAAATTATTGTATTAGAAAAATATGCTTGCAATGGTCCCCAAAAATGGTCAACTTTATCAACAGTTAAATAATTATTAAAAACTAAAGCTGGTGTGCTTCGTGTAGCCCATTTGTAATTGTTTGATAATGTGCAGTTAAAAAAGCTGTAAGTTCCTCCCAAAAATAATCCAACATTGTAAATTCCACAATCAGCAATTACACAATTTGTTGCTACAATATAGGTTGCTAATGCGTAAATTCCCGTCAAACTATGGTTCTTAATAACTGAATTTGAGATAAATAAAGTAGGAGCATCATTGTTTACAAGTGTATCAACTTCAATTCCTATTCTGGCATTTTTTATTTCGGCATAATTAATATAATTATTATTGCTTCCAGATAAAAATCTAATTCCTCCCCATTGTCCTGCCCAATTATCGTATAAATCTTCAAGCCTATCTCCCTGAAAAACAACAGGGTTGTCCAAAGTTCCTTCCACCACCAAAGTTCCAAGAACATACAAATACGAATTTTTATGAAAATAAACACTTTGCCCCGCAGGAATTGTGAGCGTGTGAAGTGTGTCCACCATAACGGAGTTGTATATAAGGTAAGGTTTGTCGGTTTCCCAAGTTTGCGTTTCTATAATTTCGCCGTTTATAAGGTGAACATCTTGCCCAAAAGATACTAAATCAATATCTTGCGTGTTTCCATTTGTGAAAAAAATTATAGAGTCATGCTCCAACATTTCGTCTTGGTTGGGGTCAATTGTTACTTCCACAAAAATATACAGACTATCTTCTGCAGCAAGTTCATAATCAGATATTTGATTTGCAGGAACACCATCAATATTTAATCTATATTTTGAATTTTTACCCCTTGCAAGTTCAATATTTGATATTTTTATGGGTTGTTTGTGTTTATTGTAAACTTTTAATTTTTTGGTAGTTGAGCCAATTGTTGTAAAAATGGTATCAAAAATTACGGTATCTAACGAAAACTCTAATTTTGCAGAGTTATCTGTTATAAAACTACTTTTGTTACAAGAGCTTATAATTATTAAGGTAATAAATATTGATAAAAAAGTTGCTATTTTGTGGTTATTTTTCATGTTATTTTGTTAATTTTTGACCTTGATTTGCTTGATTTTAGGATTAGCATGATTTTTACGATATTCAATTGTCCTTAGTTTGATTTTAGGATTTATTTAATTTTTCTAATCCTAAAATCAAGAAAATCAAGGTGAAGTTTTCTTGTGTTTATTATATTTTATTATTGTGAACTCTTTTGAATTGTAAACTTTTTGCTCCAAAATTTATTAAAAGTCCTACTTCAGTTTTATATGCTTCACAATAATTCATTGCTTGTGCGAGATGCACGTCCTCAAGATTTATTCTTGCTTTAAGTTCAACCATAATTTTATCTGCAACAAAAAAATCCACTCTTCTTCTTCCAATATCTTCTCCTTTATAATAAATTTTCATTTCTTTTTCACGTTCATAAGCAATGCCGTTTAGTTCAAATTCAATTGCTAATGCACGTTGATAAATCACTTCCTGAAAACCATTACCAAGTTCGTTGTGAACATTCATAGCACAACCAATAATTTGCCGAGTAATTTCTGAATATTTCATTTTTTTCAATTATCTTTACCTTGATTTGCTTGATTTTATGATTAGCATGATTAAAAAATAAATATAATCCTAACAATCCTAAAATCAAGAAAATCAAGGTGAAGTTTTTTATTTTAGAATTTCTGGTTGCAGATGCTCTATAAAATAATTTGTTTTTAGAGTAAATAAATGGTAGCGAGTATTTCCTCCATAAATACCATGATTTCGGTTGTTATATATCATCATATCAAACTGTTTACCTGCTTGCACGAGTGCTTCGGAAAACTCCATAGTATTTTGCAAATGCACATTATCATCAGAACTTCCGTGTATCAATAACAAGTTTCCTTCCAGCTTATCTGCGTGATTTATAGGCGAATTATCGTCGTAGCCGTTGGCGTTGTCTTGTGGTTTTACCATAAAACGCTCGGTGTAAATATTGTCATAATATCGCCAATTTGTAACTGGTGCTACGGCAATTCCTGTGTTAAAATACTCTGCACCTTTTGTCATGCAAAGCGAAGCCATGTAACCACCATAACTCCAACCCCATACGCCAATTCTTTCGCTGTCCACGTAAGGCAAAGTTCCGAGATATTTTGCAGTTTCAATCAAGTCAATAGTCTCATAATGACCAAGTTGCTTGTAAGTCATCTTTTTAAATTCCTCTCCTCTTGCACCTGTTCCACGTGGGTCAACAAAAACAATTACAAAACCCTTTTGTGCCAACAAATTAACCCAACCAAAACTATCATATTCCCAACTATTTTTAACCTCTTGGCTTCCCGGACCACTATATTGCATAATAATTGTAGCATGTTTTTTAGTTTCGTCAAAATCTGGTGCAACTATCTTACAAGCATTTAGTTCCACACCTTCGGAGGTTGTAAAAGTGAAAAAATCTTTGTGCTGACCTCCATATTCTTCAACTCTTGTTTTAAAATTTGCATTGTCTTCTAATATTCTTATTTCTTTGCCTTTAGAATTATGTAAAGTTACATATTGAGGTGTTTCAATATTTGAAAAATAATTTACATAATATTTATAATCATTGCTAAAATCTACTGAATTTGTTCCTTTTTTAGTAGAAATTTTAGTCGTTTTTTCACCTTTGATATCAACAGAATACACTTCACGTTCAAGTGGTGAAACTGCTGCTGCCTGATAATAAAATACTTTTTTCTTTTCATCGTATCCATAAAAATCAGTAATATCCCATTTTCCTTTTGTAAGTTGAGTTTCAAGAGTTCCGTCTATTTTGTATAAATACAAATGTCTGTAACCATCTCGTTCACTTGGTATTACTATATGTTCACCATCTTCTAAATATATAATTTTATCATAAGTAAAATCTTCAATATAATATTTATTTTCCTCAGTAATAATAACTTCTGTGTTTCCTGTTTCTGGATTTGCAAAAAGTATTTCTAATTTATTTTGAAGTCTATTTAACCTAAATATACTCAATTTATTAGCATCTTTTGTCCAGCGAATACGTGGAATATATTGATCTGTTACCGAGCCAATATCCATTGTTACAGTTTTACCTGTTTCAATATTATAAATATGCACGCTCACAATTGAATTACCGTCTCCCGCTTTTGGGTATTTAAAAGTATAATTCTCTGGATACAACACATTATCCTCAATTTTAGGACTTTGCCCTGCAAATTTTGTCATATTAAACATTTTTACATCGCTCTCATCAAATTTTATGTAAGCCAAATATTTTCCATCTGGCGACCACTCAAAGGCTTTATTAAAACCAAATTCTTCTTCGTAAACCCAATCTGGTGTTCCGTTTAAAATACCATTATATTCTCCATCGGTAGTAATTTGCTCTTCGCTTTTTGAAATCATATCTCTAATAAACAGATTGTTGTCTCTTACAAAAGCAATATTTTGTGCGTCTGGAGAAAAAGTTGCAAGCTGTTGTTTTCCATTTTTAGAAACTGGTGTTTCTTTTTTTGCAACAATATCGTAAACATAATAATCTGCAACAAAAGAATGTCTGTAAATTTGTTCCGAGTTACTGTATAACATTATTTTTTTCTCATCAGAACTAAATTCGTATTCCGATGACACATAGTTTTTTGTGAAATCGGAAAATATAACCAAGTCTTCTACTTTTTCCCCTGTTTTATACTCAAATTTCTCAATGCCAGTTCTTTCGTAAACACTATAATGCTCGCCGTCGTTCATTGATTTTAAGCCATCTACCGAAGCAGGAAAAAACATATAACGCTGCCAAATATCCGAAACCGTAATTTCTTTTTGTGCAAAAAGTTGCAAACTAATTAGTATTGCTACTAAAACTAAAACTGATTTTTTCATGTTTAATTAATTTGTTGTTAAATTATGATATTTATTTATGATTTATTTTGTCTATCTGTATTCATTATTTTACATTTTTTTGAATAAATATAATAAAGATTAAAAACTTCTGACTATTATTCTTACATTATTATTTATAGAAGTAATAATTTTGTTATTTTTATCGGCACTACAGGATTTAGAGTGAGAAAAATCTGTATTTCACTCGCTGTCAGGCTTTTAATGATTAGCAAAAAAACAAAGAAAATTAATGAAATTTATGAGCATAACAATCTATAATACTGACATATACAATTGAAATAAATTCATTTTTTCAATATTTCTCTCACTCTAAATCCTGTAGAGCCTTTTTATCTAATATCACTAAAAACACATATCTGCTTTTAATATCAGTTTAACATTTCTAAATAATTTATATTTAATTCTCTCTTCAAAATAATAGCTTTTATTATTGAATGTATTGGATACAAAATAATTAAAAACAAAACTTTTCTTTCTTTTTCTAATTTTATATAATTTAGATATTCCTATTTTTATTTGCCCATCATTTACTATTACTTTATATGATAAAACATTACTATTACCTATTTTTTTTATTTCAATTGTATCATTATCTTTAAGTAAATGACATTGAATATCATCACCCATATTACTGAATGTCCACCAATCATTTTTACTTTTATACCTGATTATTAGGGCTGTCGTATAAATTTCTAAATCTGGATTGTATTTGTATCTAATCCATCGATTAAAATATACTCCCTTTCTGATTTTTGGCTTATTTCCAAATTTATTTTCAAATCCGATTGAAGAACAATGTGGTAAAGAAATTAAGTTTAAATTATCAGATAGAATATTTGTTAGTGTATCACTAATTGTATAGTAATTGTCAATCAATATCACATTATATTTTTTTGAAGACTGCGAAATCACATTATTATCTTCTATAAGTTCCGCATTATTAACAGAAACATTTATTTTATCTTTTTTATATTCCTCTACAAAAATATTTATAGGATTTGAAAATCCGTAATAAATTGTTTCAATATTATTATTTGAAATTGAATAATTTATTTGTGAATACAAAGAAAAACTTACAATTAGATTTATTATAAATATTGATAATATTTTTGTAGTCATTTTGTGTGTTTTTTCGTGTTTTTGTAGAGACGTGCCATGTGGCACGTCTCATTGCATAATACAGATTATGTGTAGAGAGACGTGCCATGTGGCACGTCTCTACGGATTGTTTTGTGGAATTATTTTGTGGATAACATTTTAAAAAATTTCATTTTTGGCGGCGAGCAAAGTATTTTTGAGTAGGGAGGCGATTGTCATTGGACCTACTCCGCCGGGAACTGGCGTTATGTAGCTACATTTTGGGGCAACTTCGTTGTATTTTACATCACCCTTTAGTTTCCAGCCCGATTTTGTTTTATCAGACCGCACTCTTGTTGTGCCAACATCTATTACTACTGCTCCATCTTTTACCATATCGGCAGAAACAAAGTCAGGAACTCCCATTGCAACAATAAGAATATCAGCAGTTTGAGTAATAGTTTTTAAATTTTCTGTTCGGCTGTGGCAAATTGTAACTGTAGAATTTCCGGGATAACCTTTTCTACTCATTAAGGTTGCCATTGGTTTGCCAACAATATTGCTTCTGCCAAGCACAACACAATGTTTGCCAGAGGTTTCTATTTTATATCGTTTTAGGAGTTCGGTAATTCCGAGTGGTGTAGCCGAAATATAGGCAGGCAAACCTACCGACATGCGTCCTACATTTATGGGGTGAAATCCATCAACATCTTTTTGGGGAGAAATTGCTTCAATAATTTTATTTTCGTCAATATGCTTAGGCAGAGGGAGTTGAACAATAAAACCATCAATACCATCATTATTATTTAAACCTTCTACCTCTGCCATAAGTTCCGACTCGCTAACAGTTTTGGGCAGTAAAATGGTTGTAGATTCAAAACCTACAAATTTACAGGCTTTTATTTTATAGCTCACATAAGACTGACTACCACCATCTTCGCCAACAAGAATTACTGCAAGATTAGGTTTTCGTCCTCCATTTTTAATAATTTGTTTAACTTCTTCTGCTATCTCTTCTTTTATTTGTTTAGAAATTAATTTTCCGTCTATTATCATAATTATCAGTTATCAGTTATCAGTAAACAGTTATCAGTTATCAGTAAACAGTTATCAGTTATCAGTAAACAGTTATCAGTTATCAGTGGATAGTTAGTATCTTAATCCTGAAAATCATTGTTTTTTTTGCATAATATTATTCAAAACTTTTTCAGCTTGTCGAAGTAAGAAACTACGAATTGGTTTACACCTAAAAGTATTAAAAAAAATAAATCAGAAAATTATTTACTAATAACTGTTTACTGATAACTGTTTACTGATAACTGATAACTGTTTATTGTGTTAATATTTATTATTTTGGAACATTGAATTATTCATCATTCTTTGCATTTTTTTACCTTTTTTACCAGTCATCATTTTCATCATTTTACGCATTTGCGAAAATTGTTTGATAAGATTATTTACTTCTTGCACACTTGTTCCGCTACCTCTTGCGATTCTACGTCGTCTGCTTCCGTTCAAAATTTTAGGATTTTCTTTTTCGTCGAAAGTCATTGAATAAATTATAGCTTCAATGCCTTTGAATGCATCATCATCAATATCAATACCTTTGAGAGCTTTTCCCATTCCAGGAATCATTGCTGCAAGGTCTTTGATATTTCCCATTTTTTTAATTTGCTGAATTTGAGTAAGAAAATCGTTGAAATTAAACTGGTCTTTATGAATTTTCTTTTGAAGTTTACGAGCTTCTTCCTCGTCAAACTGCTCTTGGGCACGTTCTACAAGCGAAATAACATCACCCATTCCAAGTATTCTATCCGACATTCTGTCTGGATAAAAATAATCTAAGGCATCAAGTTTTTCGCCAGTTCCAATAAATTTAATTGGCTTATTTACAATATATTTAATAGAAAGTGCTGCTCCACCACGAGTATCACCATCTAATTTTGTGAGCACAACTCCGTCAAAATTAAGTATTTTGTTAAATTCTTTGGCAGTATTTACAGCATCTTGACCAGTCATTGAATCTACCACAAAAAGAGTTTCCTCTGGTTTTACAGCTTTTTTGATATTAGAAATCTCAGTCATCATTATTTCGTCAATCGCCAAACGACCAGCCGTATCAATAATAACCAAGTTATGCCCAAATTTTCTGGCATGAGCAATTGCATTTTTACTTATTTTTACAGGATTTTTGTTATCCTCTTCTGAATAAACACTTACATTTATCTGTTCTCCAAGCACTTTGAGTTGTTCTATCGCCGCAGGACGATAGACATCGCATGCGACAAGCAAAGGATTTTTTCCTTTTTTGGCTTTTAGCATTTTGGCAAGTTTACCACAAAAAGTAGTTTTACCAGAGCCCTGTAAACCAGATATTAGAATAACAGCAGGATCTCCTTTTATATTAATATCAACTCGTTCGCCACCCATCAATTGAGCTAATTCGTCTCTAACAATTTTTATCATTAGCTGTCCTGGTTTTAGAGCAGTAAGAACATTTAGTCCCAAGGCTTTTTCCTGAACTGTTTTAGTAAATTCTTTGGCTATTTTAAAGCTAACATCGGCATCTACTAAGGCACGTCTCACTTCTTTGAGAGTTTCGGCTACGTTTATTTCTGTAATTTTGTTTTGCCCTTTAAGTAATTTAAAGGAGCTTTCTAATTTTTCGGATAAATTGCTAAACATAATTGGTTTATTGGTTGAGTGGTTTATTTGTTTATTATAATAAGTTTATACTGAGGCAAATTAAAAATAATAATTAACCATTTAACTTGTTCTTTTAACTTCTAACTT
>JAOZQN010000750.1 GCA_029932195.1 Bacteroidales bacterium
GTTATAAATTTTCAAAAAACTATCATTTAATATTTCCACAGCATCTTCACGAGAATTGGAATACCGCAAGCATATACTCATTCCATAGGCATAGAATTGTTTATACAGCAATTCTTGATGCTTAATTTTTTTTCGCTTACAGCCTTTTATTATTTTATTAAGTTCCAAAGTAAGAATTAATTAACTTCCAATTTATTCGGGGTGCGACTTAAAGTCGCACTCCGAATAAATAGAGATATACTTAACGTATCGGAGTAAATGATTTGTATAATTAAAAAACGGCAATGTTTTAGTTATAAATATATCTAATTTCCAATTTTTTGTCAGTTAAACTAACTATTTCAATTGTAATATACATATCACCGTCCCAAGAATCAACATTTAATTCCACTGTATTTTTGTCTATCATTTCCCAAGAGCCGTTAAAATTGTCGTAAGCTATTGGTGGAGTTCCACACCAACTTGCATTTCTTCTTTCAACCAAACTTAAATTTTTGTTAAATTGAATACCATATTTATCAGAATGAAAATCATTTGACTTTTTAAGAACAGTAATATCATCTTTGTATTCTTCAAAAATCCATGTTCCAAGTAACTCCTCATTAATAGCATACTCAAAACCGTTTATTAGGTAAAAGTTAATATCGCTACTGTAGTCATTGCCAAATAAATCTTTTAAATTAATTTCAAGAGTCTCTGTTATAAGTGCTTCGCAGCCATCTTTGTTTGCGTTGTGGGTAATAATTAAACCATTTTCTGCATCTAATTTCCCTTTATAATAAACGTTAAAACTGTGGTTTTCACAACCACCGCCATAACTAACTGTTACATATAAAATATCGTTCGCCTGATAGATTTCTTTTATTTTAAAAGAATCACCAGTATTTTTACCCTTCAAAATATCATTATATTTTGAACTTTTATCATGATTATTTATTTTTGAAATACCATTGTTGTCATAAGTTTTGTTGCAAGATACTGCAAAAATAAATACTGCAATAAATAAATACATTAATTTAGTTTTCATTGTTTTTTTATTTTAAAGGTTTATACTTTATTTGTTATTTTTAATATACCAAAGTGAATTAGGTTATCGGCTTCTAAGAAACTGTTACTAAGTCTTTTTAAACGCCGTCAGGTCTTGCAGACGCTTTCGGGTTTATCCGAAAACCTGATTCACCTCAGTATAAAAACAATTTTAATTATTTGGATTTTCTATTTTGCCAATAAAGAGAATTGTATTTGTAGTTACCTCTCTAATAGCAAAAACAAAAGGTTTGTTAAAATAAATGTGCATTCCACTATCTCCTTCTCCAACAGAAGTTAAGTTCATTGCAACAGAGGTAACAGCTGCCGCTTCTGTGCCCTCTTCGTTTACTTCAATAAATGTTTTATGTTTTACCTCCGATATAAATAAACCAGCATCTGCATTAATTTTTGAAAAATCTGCTCCTCCTCCAAAAGCTATACCCATTCCAAGTGCAGATAAGGCATCGTTGAGAGTTTTTTCATATTCAAAAGTAAATTTTGGTAAATGCACATTTACAGAGTTTTGTAAATTAAAATCATCAAGCCAATTATTCCAGTTGGCTTCAGAAAGTTGGTTAATTATACTGTCTGTGCTAATATCTGATTGTGGTAAAAATAGCATCATAGAATAATTTCCCTGTCCATAAGGTAATTCTATGGCTTGAAACAAATTATTGTTTGCATATTGCAAATCGGCACCTAACGACATTGTTTGAGTTTCAATATATGTATCATCGGTTAGATAAAAAGTTTGTGCTACGGTTTCACTTTCTTCAAATTGATAGTGCCACACTCCCTTAAAATATATAGCATTTATTAGATACATAACTGTTGCAGGAGAAATATCATCTACAATAGTTGTAATTTTGTCGTTAGTATTTGTGGCAACCCAGTTATTTATTATATCTTTTGAATTAGGATTTGAAAAATCAAGAGCTTTTACTTTTGCATCGTAATATTCCTCGTTTACCGATAAAAAATCATCAATCACATCAAACCCCTCTCTATACCAAATAGAGTTTGCAATACTTAAATTTACTTTATTATCAACGCTTATCAATTCAGAAATTAAATTTTTGTAAGAATTATTAACTTCTTCCACATTCAAGCCCGACAAATTCATGGTTTCTTCCATAGCCTGTTTTGTAGAGTTGTCTGCACCGTTGTAAGTCATTGCCAATGCAAGAGAAATACTAACTGGTGAAATCATGATGTTTTCTCCCTCATCAGATGTTTCATTGAGTTTTTTTAATAAATCAAAACCAAATTTATTGTCTGCCTGCACAAGTTTTTTATCTTTTATCGAAAGATTTATATTTTTGGGATTTAATCCTTTTTGGAAACCATCTTTTTTGCACGAAGCAAACGAGAACAAAAGAATTATTACTAATATTGAAATCTGATAATTTTTCATAACTGTGTTTTTTATAGATTAATTTGTATATTTGTCTATACGATAAAAACTATGATAACGCTACAAAGAAATTCAAATAAAAAATAGGAAAGTGTTAAATAGGTTGATTTGCAATGTGTTATTATAAATAATAATAATTTTATCTGTTTTGAATTATTTCAGTCTGTAAATAATCCATTGATAAGCCCACCCCAACCCTCCCAAAGGGAGCAGGGCTGTTGCATTCTACTTATTT
>JAOZQN010000155.1 GCA_029932195.1 Bacteroidales bacterium
ATTTTAATGTAATGACTATTAAGGCATTACGTTTTTACAGTGAAATTATAACTGTTTAATAATCTGATTATTATGAAGGCAAAAACTGTAGTTCAATTATTAAGATTTTTCACTTTCTATTACTTCAATTTTCGGCTACCCACGTAAGGTTGGACAGCTTAACTATCAAGGCAACACGTTTCCAAGTCCCATTTTTATTGCCTTTGGCAATAAAAACAGCACGTTGGAAAGAGTTGAATATTTAAAATTTGTCCAACTTTACGTGGGTAGCCCAATTTTCTATATACTTAAATTCACAATAAATTTTGAGCCTTTATCTGGTTCGCTTTCTACTTTTACAGTTCCATTGTTTAGGTCAATAATTTTTTTCATAATAGATAGCCCCAAGCCCGTTCCTGAAATATTTCTCGTTTTGGCGTTTTTAGCTCGCATAAATTCTTTAAAAAGATTGGATTTTTCTGTTTTATTCATTCCTATCCCAGTATCTTCTACAATTATTTGTAGCTGATTATCAATGTTTTTAATAGTAAAAAACAAATCTCCTTCTTCTTTATTATATTTTACAGCATTTGACAGCAAATTATTAAAAATTATTTCTATTTCCGAGGCATCTACTTTTGCAATAAATTCGTCTATAAAATCGGTTGTTACACTTATTTTCTTTTGTAGCACAAGAGGTTCTATTGAGTCAAGAGCAATTTTTGCTATCTGGATAATATCTGTTTCAGTAATATTTCGGTTTTTTTCTCCCGATTCTATTTTTGTAAAATCAAGCATATCCATAATTAAGTTTCGCATAGATTTTATTCTTTCCAACGAACGGCTAATCATTTTTTCGTAAGAAGCAATATCGTTGCCAACTTGTTTGTCGTTCATTATTTGCAAATATCCTTCTACGGCATTTATTGGCGATTTTAATTCGTGCGAAAGCACCGACAAAAACTGAAAGCGGATTTTTTTGTCTTCGGCTTTCATTTTTCTTGTCATTCGTTTGAGATACAAGTGCTTGGTAATATTTTCTACGGCAGAAATAAGTTCTTGGCGAGTAAATGGCTTGGGCATAAAATTAAATGCTCCGTTGTTTGTTGCTTTTACAGCTAACTCTATTGAAGCATAAGAAGTTATCATCATCACGGCAAGGTCATATTTTTTTTCTTTAATATGCTCTAATACTTCAATACCTTCAATACCAGGAAGTTTATTGTCTAACAAAACAATGTCTATTTTCTGTTGTCCTATAATTTCAATAGCCTCTTCTCCTGTTTCGGCATCAAGCAAATCGTATTCAAAATCGTCTTCTACAAATGGAAATGAGACTTTTAAATTTCTAAGCCCTCGCCTAATTCCTGTTCTAATATTCAATTCGTCGTCAACAATAAGTATTTTTAGATTTTTCATAATTCTTTTTTTGAAATTAATCTGTGTTAAACTTTGGCAAAGTTGAGTCCACTCCGAAAAGCGTCTTTTATCCAAACTCTGCGTTGGATACAAATTTTAAAATCCTCATTTACAGTAGTAAACTCCAGTTCTAAAATTTATATCCGCCTTGATTTTGGCAAAAATACACTTATCGGAGCGGACTCAAAGTTTAAAACTTTGGCAAAGTTATTTTAACGGTTTTACTTTAGGCAAATTAAAATAAATAATTACCCATTTAAACTTGTTCGGTTTTTGCTTTATTCGCAAAAAATCTTTAACTGCTTCAAGAAAGGTTCAAATATTCCCGATATTCTCACATTTTTTGAATTGTTAAAGAAAAAAATAACTTCGCTTAAATTGGCTAATTATTAATTTTAATTTGCCTTACAGCTTTAAAAGTTTATTTATAGTTCTATGAAGTTGGTCTGGACGAATGTTTTTTTCAAGAAAAGCATCTGCTTTTATCCAGCTTCTTTCAGTTTCGCTTTCGCTTTCAAAAATATATCCTGTTGCAGATGATACTGCTGTTGCAAGAATAACTGGCGTATCAGGATATTTTTTTTTCAATTTGTATGAGAGAATAAAACCACTGTCATCATTTTCCATCATTAAATCAAAAATTGCCAAATCTGGTTTTGTTGTTTCAATAATTTCTTCACATTCTTTTTGGCTATTAGCAGTTATAGTCTCAAAACCAAATTGTTCTACATGGAATTTTATTAAGTCCATGCTGTCTTGGTCGTCATCTGCTATTAATATAAGTTTTTTTGTTGTGTTCATTTTATTTTTGTTTTAATTGTTGTTTAGTTTCTAAACGCTGACAGGTCTTGCAGACGCTGGCAGGTTTGTTTTTATTAGTTTACTCTTGATTATCTGGTGTAAACCAATCGTAAATCGTAAATTTAAAATCGTAAATTTATTAAGGTGTAAACCAATCGTAAATCGTAAATTTAAAATCGTAAATTTATTAAGGTGTAAACCAATCGTAAATCGTAAATTTAAAATCGTAAATTTATTTGGGTATTGATATTATAAAAGTTGTTCCTGTTTGCCCGTTTTCAGGTTTGTTATTTGATTTTACATTTATTTTTCCTTTGTGCATTTTTACTATTCCATAAACAAGAGGTAACCCAAGTCCAGTGCCTTTGGTAGCCCCCTTTGTGGTGAAAAATGGAGTGAATATTTTTTCAATATTTTCTTCTGCAATTCCAAGTCCTGTATCCGAAATTTCTATAATAAAATCTTCTGTTTTCTCCCAAATTTTCACATTTAAAATACCTCCCTCTGGCATTGCTTCCACTGCATTTTTTTCTATATTTGTTACAGCTTGCATCATTTGTTCGTTGTCTATTTGCACTGTTGGATTTTCGATTTCAACAACTAATTTTATTTCAATATTCTCTGGTTTTACAAATGATTTAAAAGTGTGTTCAATAAAATTTATAATATTTGTTTCTTTTAAGTTTACCTTATTTTTACGAGCGAAATTCAGCAATCCTCCTACAATTGTTTTACAACGTTGTGCTTGTTCGTCAATTATTTTTATATCATCATAAATATCACTTTCGGTGTTTAACTCATCTTTTAAAATACTGCTGTATAGAGTAATAATTCCTAACGGATTGTTTAATTCATGTGCAATTCCAGCAGAGAGTTGCCCCATACTTGCGAGTTTTTCTGATTGTTTTAGAGCTTGTTTAGTATCGGATAGGTTTTGGTTTGATTTATTCAAATCATCTACCGATTTATGTAATTTTTCTATTGTGTATGGCAAACACATTTCAATTTCGGCGAGACCTTCCCATACAGCAATTGCATGTTCCTCGCAGTTAATGTATCCACAAGCTCCACAATTGAGCATGTCTTTTTCTTGTTTTTTATCCATAGAAACAAGAACTTTTTCTATCTCATTTTTCTTTGGTTTTGCTAAACGTCTGTCTTGTGGCTCAAAAGTTCTTGATAAATCTATATTTGAAAATTCTGCTTTTTCTTTTTCCCATTTTTCAAAAGATAAATTTGATATTTTATTATTCACATAACTATTGATATTCATTCTTTTAACTAATTTTGGAACGCCTTTGCTCATTCCTGGTCCCTCTATGCAGCCATCGCAACACAATAATTCTAAATGATGATTTTCCAATAATCCTTTTTCAAATTCATTAACTGCTTCTTTAAATTTCACTTTTCCTTCTGCCGTAATAACTTCTCCTTTACCAAAACCCTCTGTTTTATTTATGCTTTTTAACAGACCATGATTAATGGGAAAAAATGCTCCTTTTCCAGAAATAGGATTGTCAAAATCGGAAGCTGTAACGTTTTCTTGCGAAATATTCTTGTTTTTTAACATTTCACGAAGCTCAAGAAATGTAAGATTTTCATCAAAACTATTAGATTCTGCTTTTTTGGCGATGCAAGGTCCAGCAAAAACAACTTTTATTTCGTCTCCGTATTTCTGTTTTACTACTTGAGCCATAGCCATTGCAGGTGAAATTACTGGAGCTAAAAATTCTACTAAATCGGGGTGATAATGGGTAATATAATTTACTATTGCAGGGCAATCTGATGTTATTACCGATTTTATTTTTTCGTTTTCAAAAATATTTTTATATTCCTCTGCAACAAGGTCTGCCCCAAAAGAAACTTCTGTAATATAGTCAAAACCAATAGCTTTAAGCATTCCTATAAAAACTTTATATTCTTTTATTTCTGTAAATTCGGCTGCAAAACTTGGAGCTATGCAAAGCATTGTTTTGTTTTGTGAAACTATAAATTCCTCAACTTTATTTACCGAAGAATAATAGGTTTTTGCTCCCTGACTACATACTATTACACAATTTCCACAAGCAATACACCTCTCGTTTATAATATCTGCCTGACCGTCAATAATTTTTATTGCTTTTACAGGACATTCTCTCACACAGGTATAACACACACGACATAAGCCTTTTATCGTTGAAACAAGTGGGTTTTGATTTGAGAAGTTGTGCATAATTTTGTGGTTTTAAACGCCGAAAGGTCTTAAAGACGCTTTCGGGTTTTGTTTTTTTTAGTTTTAAACGCCGAAAGGTCTTAAAGACGCTTTCGGGTTTTGTTCTTTTGTGGTTTTTTTCAGATTTTTAGAATTTCCAAAAATACTAAAAAAACATTCTAAATAACAACATCTCTTTTTTGATAGTGCGTATGCAAAAGTTTATGAGATTTTTTGCTTAGTGGTTCACCTAAGAAAGTGGTATATAATTTTTGAACATCTGGATTTTTATGAGACACTTTTATGGATTCGTTATCATCAATTTTATATAATGATTGTGCTCTTTTTCTTATTGCATCTGCATCCATTTTTATTGGTTGTCCACCGCCGCCTACGCAACCTCCTGGGCATGCCATAACTTCTATAAAATGAATATCATTTCGTCCGTTTCTTATTTCTTCAAATAATTCTTTGGTATTTGCCAAGCCGTTTACAACAGCTACGCCAAGTTCTAAATCTCCTATTTTAATTTTAGCTTCTTTTCTGCCTTTCATTCCTCTTAAAGCACCGAGTTTAAAGTTTATAAGCTCTTTTCCTGTAAGTTTGAAATGTGCAGTTCTTATTGCAGCTTCGGCTACTCCACCGCTTGCTCCAAAAAGTTTTCCTGCCGATGTTCTTATTCCCAAAGGATTATCTGCCAATTCAGGTTTCATGTTGTGCATATTTATTCCAAAAAGTTTGATGAATTTCACAAATTCACGAGTTGTAAGCACTGCATCAATGTCGCTTATGCCATTTTGAGTCATTTCTTCTCTTTGTGCTTCAAATTTTTTGGCTGTGCAAGGCATTATTGCTACCGAATATATATTCTCTTTTTTAATTTTCTCTTGTTCTATAAAATTGCTTTTTATAACCGCACCAGTCATTTGCATTGGCGATTTGCATGATGATAAATTATTAATAAAATCAGGAGCAAACTCTTCGGCATATTTTACCCAACCTGGGCAACAGCTTGTTATGAGTGGCAATGTTTTTGCGTTTACAATACGGTCTATTAGTTCTGCTGATTCTTCCATTATTGTGAGGTCTGCACCAAAAGTGGTATCAAAAACATAATTGAACCCCATTTTTCTGATTGCGGCGTTCATTATTCCATTAATATCTGATCCTGCTTCCATTCCAAGTTCTTCGGCAATTGAAACTGAAATTGCTGGTGCATACTGTATTGCTACTTTTAAATCAGGATTTTGAAGAGCATCTTTTATTTCTGCAAAATGATTTTTTTCTGTTAAAGCTCCTGTTGGACAAACCATAATACATTGTCCGCAGTTTACACAACTTGAAGTGTTTAAGCCTTTTCCAAAAGATGTTCCTACTATTGTTCTGTTTCCTCTTTGAACAAAATCTATACAAGCTACTCCTATAACGTCCTCACAAACACGAACACAACGTCCGCAAAGGATACATTTTTCGGGGTCTCGCATTATGCTTGCACTGGAACGGTCTAATGGGAGTTTGTTTTTTCGTCCTCTAATTCTACGTTCGTTTATAGAAAGCTCTGATGAAAGATCTTGTAGCTCGCAATTTTTATTTCGCACACAATATAAGCAATCGTCTGGGTGATTGGAAAGTAAAAGCTCTACAATCATTTTTCGAGATTCGTTTACTCGTTGCGAATGTGTTTCTATTCTCAAACCATCATATACTGGTGATGAACAAGAAGTTACCAGTTTCCCAGAGTCCACATCTTCAACAACACACATGCGACATGCTCCAGTTGGCATCATACCTTTGAGGTGGCAAAGTGTAGGAACTTTAATTCCTTCACGATTAAGAACATCAAGAATTGTCTCATCTTTTTTTGCCTCAATTGTTTTTTTATTTACAGTTATATTCATTGTTTTTTTAGTTAAAAAGTGAAAGTTGAAAGTTACAGGTTTCAAGTTGCAGGTTTCAAGTTTCGCAAAGCGAAAGAAATTTTGTCTTTTTTATCATAAATTGTAATTTATAATCGCACTGCGAAACCTGCAACTTGAAACCTGTAACTTGAAATTTGAAACCTTTAGCTGATAATTATTGCATCAAATTTACAAACTTCATCGCATGTTCCACAGGCAATACATTTATCATCAATAATAAAATGGGGTGTTTTCCTTGACCCTAAAATTGCATCGGTTGGGCATTTTTTAGCACAAATTGTGCAGCCTGTGCATTTTTCAACATCAATAGAAAATACTCTAAGTTCTGTGCAAACATTTGCCGAACATTTACGTTCAAAAATATGCTCTTCGTATTCGTCTCTAAACCATTTTATTGTGCTCAAAACTGGGTTTGGAGCAGTTTGTCCGAGTCCACAAAGCGAAGTATCTTTAATAACTTTTCCAAGTTTTTCTAACTGAGTAACACCTTTGAATCTTCTAAGAGCTTCGTGCTGATTGTTGTGAAGTGGTTTGTGAGTTATATCTTCTAAAATTTCTAACATTCTGCGAGTTCCTTCCCGGCAAGGAATACATTTTCCACAGCTTTCTCGCTGGATAAAATCCATAAAGAATTTGGCAACATCAACCATACAAGTATCTTCGTCCATAACAACAAGACCACCCGACCCCATCATTGCACCAACTTCTATAAGCGACTCATATTCAATTGGTATATCTAAGTTTACTTCTGTAATACAACCTCCCGAAGGACCTCCTATTTGAACTGATTTGAACTTTTTATTGTTAGGAATACCTCCTGCAATATCAAAAAGAACTTCTCTTACACTTGTTCCCATTGGGATTTCTACAAGTCCTGTTTTTTCTATTTTTCCCGAAAGGGCAAAAACTTTAGTTCCTTTGCTTCGTTCTGTTCCTATCTTAGAAAATTCTTTTTCTCCTTCTTTAATTATAAATGGAAGATTTGAGAGGGTTTCTACATTATTAATAATTGTAGGTTTTCCAAAAAGTCCGCTTACTGCAGGAAATGGTGGGCGTGGGCGTGGCATTCCTCTTTTGCCTTCAATACTATGAATGAGTGCAGTTTCTTCTCCGCAAACAAATGCACCTGCACCTGTTTTTACTTTTATTTCAAAATTTACTCCTAAATTATAAATGTTTTTTCCGAGCAAACCGTAATCTTTTGCTTGTTCAAGAGCTATATTTAATCGTTTAATAGCCAGTGGATATTCTGCACGTATATAAATATATGATTTAGTTGCACCTATGGCAAAAGCAGCAATTGCCATTCCTTCTATAAGTCTGTGAGGGTCGCCTTCTATAACGGCTCTATCCATAAATGCTCCAGGATCGCCTTCGTCTGCATTGCAAATTAGGTATTTTTGTTCGGCTGGTGTTCCGAGTGCAAATTTCCACTTTTTCCCGGTAAGGAAACCTCCGCCTCCACGACCTCGCAAACCACTTTGTTCTACAATTTCGCAAACTTCTGCGTCTTTTTTTATTTTTATCATTTCCAAATATCCAGTATAACCTCCGCTTGCAATATATTCATCGATACTTACAGGATCAACTATACCGCAGTTTTTGAGAACAATACGTTGTTGGGGTTTGAAGAATGGAAGATCGTTTATGTTTGGAACATTTTCCCATTTTTTGTTTTCGTTTTCAAACTGGCAAAGAACTAAATTATTATCAGGTATTTTATTAATAAATACACTGTCTAATATTTGATTAACTTTATCTTCGGTAGCTTTTTCGAAAGAAACACGGTTATAATTAGGTAGTTGAATGTCCAGAATTGGTTCTGACGAACATAAGCCAATACAACCAGTTTCAATAATATCTGCATCAATTTTATTTTTTTCAATATATTCTTTAACAGCAACAGAAGTTTTTCCTGCTCCAGCACCAAGTCCACAAGTTCCTGTTCCTACAAAAATTACTGGTTTTTCAACAGTTTTTCTTTCTATTTTATGAATATATTTATCTTTTGAAAAATCTGTATTAGGCTTTTTTAAAATATTTTCTATGATATACTGTTTTTTTGTTGTCATTATTTTAGGCTTTTAATGATTTCTTTAATAGACTCTGAATTAACCTTTGCATGAAATTCGCCATTTATAGCAATAACGGGAGCAAGTCCACAAGCTCCTATACATGCTACAACTTCAAGACTAAATTTTCCATCACGAGAAGTTTCGTCGTTTTTAATCTTCAATGTTTTTTCTAATTGCTGCATAACCGTTGCAGAACCAAGCACATGACATGCTGTGCCTCTACATACTTGAACATGGTATTTGCCTTTGGGCTGAAACCTAAATTGATTATAAAAAGTAGCAACTCCGTAAATTTTACTTACAGGAAGTTTTAAATGTTTACCTATTCTTACAAGCGACTCTTCCGCCAAAAAACCATCATTGTCTTGGACTTCTTGCAAAATAGGAATAAGACTGTCTCTTCCTGCTTGGTTATATTTTTCTAATATTTTTTCCATTTTGTTAGTTCTTTAGTTGTCGTGTTCTTTAGTTTTTGAGTTATCGTGTTCTTTAGTTTTTGAGTTTTTTAGTTGTCGGTTTTTTTAGTTGTCGGGTTTTTAGTTATCAACGCTAATCTTGATAACACGATAACTAAAGAACTCAAAACACGATAACTCAATAACTCAATTAAACTATTTTATCACTTTTCTCACTGCTTCCAAAAGATTTTTAGCTCTTACAGGTTTTGCAATAAATCCAGAAATTGGTAACCAAATAATTTCGCCTTTTTCATTTTTGTAGTCTATTCCTGCACTTCCTGTTTTTTTGTTTTCAACGAGTAATACGTCAAGGTCGTGGTTTTTCATTTCGCTTCTGTAATTTCTTGCAAATTTCATTGCATCTTCGTCTGGTGAAGAAAATATATTTATTGATGTTTGCATTATCACAGGCACTCCATTAAACTCTTTATTTTTAGTAAGTTCTGTTGCAAATTCAAAACCTTCAAAGTGAGTGGACATCATTACGTCCGATATTACTAAGTTTGGTTTTTCTTCTCTTACTTTTGCTAAACCTTCTTCTTTGCTTTCTGCAGTTATTACGGTAAAACCTTCGTTTTTAAGAATTGTTTCTACAATACTTAATACATCAATATCGTCATCTACGATTACTATTTTTTTTGTGCTTTCCATGATTTCTATTTTTTAGATTATTTAACTGTTTTATTAATTATTTTATACTGCAAATATAAGCTAGGAAACAATACTATGGTAGAGTAGATTTTTTTTGGAGGAAAGGTGTAGAATACCTAATAAAACAACTTTAACTATTTGATATTAAGGATTTTACAAAAGTTTTATTTCAGTAAATAAAAAATTTTTTTTTATAACATTTGGCGTAAAACCTTAGAATACAAGACAAAAAAAACTTCAAAAAAAGTATTTTTTTTGAAGTTTTTTTCAAATAGGGTATTTTACCCCGTAAGAAAGGGTATTTTTACTGATGCTTTATTTTAACCCGAATTATTAATGAATTACCCATTACAAATCAGAACTAACAACGAACTAAGACAATGCTCAATATTTTTATTTTTCAAAAATGCTCGCATTTAATCAAAGAAAAATCTCTGTGCTTGCCTTATTTCTTGTTATTTAAGCTTTTCGTAACGAAAATTCATGAATAATGCGGGTTAATTTTAGTTTATTGAATTTATTAATCTGCTATTGTTATATATTTGCGAATATTATCATTAGAAGTCATTAATTTTAACATAAGGTCAGCAACATCTGCTCGGCTAATGTTTACACCTTTTTCCGGTAAAAAATCAATGCCTGTTCTGTATTTTCCTGTTTTTGATTTGTTGTTTAAACGCAAAGGTCTGATACCTATCCAGTCAATATCGTTGCAGGTGGCAAGAAAACTTTCTGCTCGTCGCATATCATCATAAGTTCCTTTTAGCATGGGGCGTATCATTACTCGGTGAATTGCCGCTTCGTTTGGGTCGGGGACTGTTCCAACGGAAAGCAATGCTATAAAACGCTTAATGCCATATTTTCGCATTGCTAAAACAATGTTTTTGTAGCCATCAGAGTAAATTGTTGTTGCTTTTCGGGCTTTTTTGATACTTGCTCCTGTTCCTACTGTGCTGATAATTACATCTGCCCCTTTAAATGTATTTTCAAAAGAATTTACAGATAGAATATTTGCTTGCTTAACCTTCAAGTTTTCATGTTTTATTTCAATTGAACTTGGATTTCGAACCAATGCAGTTACATTATGTCCGTTTTCTAATGCTTGTTTTACTAACTCGTTGCCGGTTAATCCGTTTGCTCCAAAAATTACTATTTTCATGTTTTTTAAATTTAGCTATTGTAATTTTATACCGAGCATTACAAAATATTTTTCTGTTTGCGGATTTACTGCAAAAGTAGAATATATAGGTAATGAAAATTTATCGGTTATTGTAATATTATGAGTTGCTGTTACTCCTGTATAAACTACTGCAAAATCGTTACCATACATTCCTGTAAATGGTGTTGCTCCTGCAAAAAAATTAAAACTATTTTCTTGTATTTCAAATTTATAACTCAGTTCAAAATATGTAGAATAATTGTTTTTTTCCAAATCTGTTTCGTTTGTATCATAAAATATTTTTTTATCTTCTCCCCAAAACATTGTTCCAACATAAATTTTTAAAGGAAATTTTTCATTCATATACGAAATAGCAAATTCAGGGCTGTGTCCAGTTGTTTCGTTTTTAAAGTCAAAATATTTTTTCTGAGGATTGAAAAAATAATCAGAAAGTGTAAATGTAAATCCCTTAATTGAATAATTTATATTTAAGTCAAACTCTCGGGTTTTGTCCAAAACATCGGTAGATCCCCAAGCTCCAAACGATAAATTTCCTTTACTGAAACTTATCCCGGGTTGAAAACTTAATGTTGCAGGACTATCCATTCCTCGCCATAAATATTTACTTGTAATATCGGCAAAAACGAATAAACTTAATTTGTTTTTTTCTTTCGTCTCTTGTGCTTTCATGCTGTTTGGTAAAAGAAATAATACACTTACCAATACAATAATAATAAATTTTGATTTTTTCATTTTCTATTTTTTTTTAACGATGATAAATACCCACAGATGCGAGGTGTTTCTGATTAACTTAACTTTTCGTAAAATAATTAAATTATATTTTATTACTTTACAGGTAAATATATTTCAATTTCTAATATGTCTGTTTCAGTTATGTTAGGATTTGCAGGGTATTTTTCCATAGCTGGAATATTTCTCAATTCAAACTCACTTTCAAACAGCCATTTATTATAAATATTATCGTAAATATCGCCCCAGTTAT
>JAOZQN010000156.1 GCA_029932195.1 Bacteroidales bacterium
CAAACTTTAATAATTTTGAAAGCCTTGATTTTTGAGTTTTTAGGAGTGCCCTTTACTTTATATTTTATATAATTCATTATAAATAAAGTTATTACAATTTCAACAAAATCCGTTGTAATCAGTATTATTCCAATAAAAGAAACTAATTGTCATATATTCAAGATATTGTAATATCATACTTTTTATATCACCACCCATATTTATTTTTAATTAAAAAAGACTCACAAAGTTACTATTTTTTTATTAAAAATAAAAATAAACATCTGAAATTATTTTCATATTTACATATGAGTTAAGTGTTTAATTTTTAAATTAACTTTCGTCTTATAATGAATATGTTGTAAAATTAAAGAGTGGGTTCACTCCGAAAAGTGTATTTTTGACAAAATCAAGGCGGATACAGATTTTACAAACACAATGAGCATGTCTCATTGCACTTGCTGTAAATGAGTATTTTAAAATTTGTAATCAACGCCGAGTTTGGCAAAAAGATGCTTGTCGGAGGGGACTCAATTTTAATACCTTAGGGCTAGTGTGGGCTTATCAATGGATTTATTTACAGAGAGAAAGAATTTGAAGGACGAATTACCCGAACTTCTTTTGGCAAATGGGTAGCTTTGATGAGAGACAGTGTGAAAATTTTTAAGGTAGCAGAGGTAGGTATGTTTATTGAAGAATTGGCAGATTATTTTGTGAAAGGAAAAAAATAAAGAAACTCCATCGCAAATAGCTTTTCCTTAAATCCGCAAGTCTTTTTATAAGTAATTGAATTAAAATAAGGTTCTCTTTTTCACAAAAACGTAAATTACGTTGAAAAACACCATTTTTTTATAAATTGCATAAAACGGACTTTTTGTAATATTACTGATAAAGTAATGATTCTTAACGGCTTGACTATAAGTAATTTTTGTTCTCGTTGTTGTTTTGTAAGCGACTGTAAATGTGATTATTATTAAAGTAAAAACTTTAGTTATGATAAATATATTTGTGCCTTTATGATTTGCCAAATAGTATCTTAATAAAAAATAAAAAGCTTTGCTTCTTTTTGAAGCGAGCTTTTTTTATATTTGCAAAAATTCTAAAATAAATGAACCAATTACAAAAAACATACTATAAGCACCCAAATTTGAGCCTCTTTTTATCAAAATTAGGCAAAAATTCTAAAAATAAAATACATTTAAAAGGATTACTTGGTTCGTCTAAAAGTTTTTTTATTGGAACAAGTTTTAATAAAAAAAAGAATCCATATATCTGTATTTCAGACGATAAAGAACAAGCTGCTTATCTTTTTAATGATATGCAGAAAATTGTTGGCGAAGAAAAAACACTATTTTTTCCAGCGTCATACAAAGGCTCTAATATTTCGCAAGAAGTTAAAAAAATAGACCAAGCAGCACTTATTTTAAGAACAGAAGTTCTTACAAAAATTAGTAAACAAGCTGATAATTATATTGTTATAACTTATCCCGAAGCAATAATAGAACCTGTTATTTCTAAAGAAAAATTGGAGTCTAACACAATAGAAATTGAAGTTGGGACAGAAATTGACAATGATTTTTTGGAAGAGGTGTTGGCAGAATATAAATTTGAGCGAGTCGATTTTGTTTTTGAACCCGGACAATATGCAATGAGAGGGAGTATTATTGATATTTTTTCGTATTCATTTGATTTCCCGTATCGTATAGATTTTTTTGGCGATGAAGTGGAGAGTATCCGAACTTTTGACGTGGTTTCGCAATTGTCTAAATCTAAATATGATAAAATTTCCATAATCCCTGATATTCAGACTAAAATAAAAGAAAAACGAGTTCCTTTTTTTGATTTTATAAATCCAGATACAAAAATTTTTGCTACCGATTTAGAATTTATTTTTGATAAAATAGATGATATTTTTAACACTACTTTTGCCTCAATTAGCAAAGAAAATTTAGAAGAGAATAAAGATTATCTCGGTTTTCTTAAAAATTTCAAAATAATTACTGAAAATTTTAGTGTTGTAGAATTGCAAAATAGAGCTGTTTTTGATACCAAAAATATTTTTAATTTTAATATTAATTTGCAACCCGCTTTTAATAAAAATTTTAATCTTTTGGCAAATAATTTATTTAACAAGAAACAAGCTGGTTATAAAAATCATATTTTATCTGAAAATAATAAACAATTATCACGGCTTACCGAAATTTTTGAGTCGGGAGAAGTGGACAAAAAGGTTAAATTTATTCCAGTAAAAAGTGTTATCCATGAAGGCTTTATAGATAATGATTTGAAATTGGTAATTTATACCGACCATCAAATTTTTGAACGCTACCACCGTTTCAAACTTCGTGATAGCTCACAACGTGCCGCCAAAGAAGCCTTGACTATCAGAGAGATAAATAACCTTTCAGAAGGCGATTATGTTGTGCATATAGACCACGGCGTAGGTATTTTTGGAGGACTTGCAAAAATAGAAATTAATGAAAAATTACAAGATGTTATTCGTCTGATTTACAAGAATAACGATAATCTTTTTGTAAATATTCATTCTTTGCATAAAATTTCTAAATTCAAAGGAAAAGATAGCGAACCTCCTAAAATTCACCAACTTGGCTCTAATATTTGGCAAAAGCTAAAAACAAAGTCAAAATCTAAAATTAAGGATATTGCAAAAGACCTTATCAAGCTGTATGCCAAGCGAATGCAGGAAAAAGGTTTTGCATACACACAAGACACTTATTTGCAAGAAGCCCTTGAGTCTTCATTTATGTATGAGGATACGCCAGACCAAGAAAAAACCACAGCCGCCGTAAAAACCGACATGGAATCTGCCGCTCCAATGGACAGGCTCGTTTGCGGAGATGTGGGTTTTGGAAAAACGGAAGTTGCTGTGAGAGCGGCATTTAAGGCGGTTGCAGATAGCAAGCAGGTTGCTGTTCTGTGTCCAACTACAATTTTAACTTTTCAGCACTATAATACTTTCAAAGAAAGACTAAAAGACCTTCCTGCAAATGTAGATTATATTAGTAGAATGAAGTCGGCAAAAAAACAAAGGGAAACTCTAAAAAGACTTGAAGAAGGAAAAATTGATATTCTTATTGGAACGCATCGTATTGTAAGTAAAGATGTTAAGTTCAAAGATTTAGGCTTACTGATTGTAGACGAGGAGCAGAAGTTTGGCGTTTCGGTAAAAGAAAAGTTAAAGCGTCTGAAAGTGAATGTTGATACGCTTACGCTCACAGCTACGCCAATTCCACGAACTTTGCAATTTTCATTGATGGGAGCAAGGGATTTATCAATAATTCAGACTCCGCCACCAAATCGCTATCCTGTTGTTACAGAGTTGCATACGTTTAACGAAAAATTAATTAAAGAAGCAATAGATTACGAAACTCAGCGTGGAGGACAGGTGTTTTTTGTTCATAACCATAAAGCAACTTTACCAAAAATTATAGCAATGATTTATCGTATATGCCCTAATACTAAGCCAGTTATAGCACATGGAAGTATGAAGGGGTCTGCTATGGAAAAAGTTATGTCCGATTTCATAAACGAAGAGTATGATGTTTTGGTAACAACCACAATTATTGAAAATGGGCTTGATATTTCTAATGCTAATACAATCATTATCAACAATGCACAGAATTTTGGATTGAGCGATTTACATCAGTTACGAGGTCGTGTGGGACGTTCAAATAGAAAAGCTTTTTGCTATTTGATAGCTCCACCAAAAACAATTTTGCCCGACAAATCCAAACGGCGACTCACAGCAATTGAGAATTTTGCCGAAATTGGTAGCGGTTTTAATATTGCCATGCAAGACCTTGATATTAGGGGAGCTGGGAATATGCTCGGTGGCGAACAAAGTGGTTTTATTACCGAAATAGGTTTTGAAACCTACAAAAGAATTTTGGAGGAAGCAATGTTGGAACTTCGCAACCACGATTATAAAGAGCTTTTTGAAAATAAGGAGCTAAAAGATGGTAAACAAGTTGAAATTAAAGAAATTAAGTATGTTACAGATTGTGTAATAACTTCCGATATGGATATTAATTTTCCAAATAGTTATATTCAAAACGACACAGAAAAACTGAAACTTTACAGAGAACTTGATAATATTACAACAGAAAATCAGTTAGAAATTTTTGAGAAAAACTTAATAGACCGTTTCGGAAAACTTCCAAAAGAAAGTGTGCAATTGTTAGCAATTGTTAGACTGCGTTGGTTTGCAATGCGTTTGGCAATAGAAAAAATAATTATCAAAAATAATATTATGACTTGCTTTTTTGTGGCAAATAAAAACTCGGCTTTTTACGATTCTACTCTATTTTCGCAAAAAATAATGGGTTTTATTATGAAAAATCATAGAAATTGTGAAATGAAACAGAAAAAAGATAAGTTATTACTAAAACTTAAAAACATAAATAAAATAGAAAAAGCAATTAAAATATTTGAATTAATTAATAATTAATTATAGGTATTTATTCTGCTTTTTTAAGTGAGACATCTTTTAAATTAATGAAAAATGGCAAGAAAGAAAAAAAAACGTAGGAAAAAGTATAATAAAAATAAGAATATCACCAATAAAAATCAATTTTCAGATGACCTTGTTTTTGCTGACTTCTCTGATATTGGCGACTTTTCAAAATACACAAAAAATATTGTTTTCGAAAAAAATGATATGTTAGAAATAGAAGAAAAAGTTTACAAAAGTTTTGAAGAAGATGTTTTTGCAAATGGTAATTACACTGTTATTGAGGGGAACTATAAACTAACAACAGAAAGAATAATTCCTACCAGTAGTGTATTACCAGATAAATTATGCGACAAAATAATGGAAATAAAAGAAATGGACAATACAACTGCTCCAATAGAAATAAATAAACATAGAAACGAAAATCCTATTCTTTACTATAATGAAGAATTGGTAGATGAATTAGCCATAAGATATGAGCAAACAAATTTACACAAAGCAGAAGAACTTTATTTAGAAAATATAGAAAATCACCCACTTTCTTTGATGGCTAAAAATAGATATGCAACATTTTTGATAGCAAAAAAAAGAGTGCCCGAAATAATAGATGTATATAAAACAGATGATTTTAGTAAAATAATACCCGAAAGAGAAATATTTAATTATGCCGAATTTTATGTGTCTTTAACTTGTTTATCACATTATTTTTTAAAAATAAAAGATAGAAAAAAAGCAATTGAGTTAATGAAAATATTGAAACAATTTGATAAAAGAGAAGATGGTTATTATATAGGAACAAATAATGTAGAATACAATTTACTTCTATTCAGACAAAACCGCATATTGTTTATTTTAAAAGCTATATTTAATATAATTATCGCAATTTTAATGTTACCATTTTATATAATAAAATGGATTTATAAACTAATAAAAAGAATTTTTACAAAAAAATGAAATTAATAGACACACACACACATTTATATTTAGAACAGTTTGACAATGATATAGATGAGGTAATAAAAAGAGCTTTGGAAAATAAAGTTGAACAATTTTTTCTGCCAAATATAGACTCTACTACAATTGCCCCTATGATGGATTTGGTGAGCAAATATCCAGATAATTGTTTTCCAACGGTTGGTTTACACGCTACTTCGGTGAAAGAAAATTTTAAAGAAGAGCTTAAAATTGTTGAACAACAACTTGAAAATAATAAATTTTACGCAATAGGCGAAATTGGAATTGATTTGTATTGGGATAAAACTTTTCTGCAACAGCAAGAAGAGGCATTTGAATATCAGATAGAATTGGCGAAAAAACACGACTTACCAATAATTATTCATGCACGAAAATCTTTTAATCAGATTTTTAATATTATAGATAAGTTAAATGATGATAAATTAACAGGAATTTTTCATTGCTTTGGCGGAAGTTTTGAGCAAGCAAATAAAATAATTGATTATAAAGGATTTAAACTCGGAATTGGAGGAGTGCTAACTTTTAAAAACTCCAAACTTGGCGAAGTTCTTAAAAATGTAGATTTAGAACATATTGTTTTGGAGACAGATGCTCCGTTCCTTGCCCCTTCTCCATTTAGAGGCAAAAGAAACGAAAGTTCTTACATTCTAAATATTGCTGAAAAACTCGCAGAAATAAAAAATATTTCGTTAAAAAAAATAGCAGAAATTACAAGTAAAAATGCAGAAAATTTATTTTTTTAAATAAACGTAAAGACGTGCCATGTGGCACGTCTAATCTAACAAAAAATACAAATTTCCATAAATAAAAGCCTACGATCTCTTCCTTTTTTTAATTTTCATTCAGAAAAACAACTAATACAGAAATAATTTCTTATCTTTACAAATTAGTGCCAAAATTCCAGCCTATTTAATTCACGAAATTATTTGAGTGTGTAACATGTAACGCCACCAATATGTTACAAACTCAAATTATTTAATTGTAAACTATCTTATACTATGAAAAATTTAACATTATTGCTACTAATAACTATTTTGAGTTTTCCTGTTTTTGCACAGAATGTAACAGTAAGCGGTAGAGTATTAGACGATAAAGGAAGAAGTGTTCCTAATGCAAAAATAAAATTAGGAAAAAACCTCGAAACAACCACCGATTCGGAAGGTAACTACACAATAGAAGTTAGTATTTCGGATACTTTAATGTTTGAATCAGAAGGAAAAGATGACGAAAAAATTGTTGTAGAAGACGATAAAGATATAGATGTTTTTTTATCTGCACCTAAAAAAAATCGCAAAACTGTTATAGATATTGATGAAGATGGTGAAGTAGGAGATGTTGTTGTTACAGGACTAGGAAGAAGTTTTAGTGATCGCAAAAAACATTCAAAAAAAAGAAAAAAAGGAGATAAATCTATTTCTATCGAAAATGATATAAAAAGTGGACTTTTAACAGCTGGCGAAACTCACGATTTTAGCAAATGGAATCTTTGGCAAGATATTACAAAAAATGAATTGAAATTATATGTTTCCATGTGGGATTTTCACCCAGCAGAACGTTACTGTGTGCAACTCAGTAGCGAAAATGGTAATCCTATAATAGATAGTAAAATAGAACTAATTTCAAAAGAAGGTGAGATTATTTGGACAGCCAGAACAGACAACACAGGCAAAGCCGAACTGTGGGCAAATATGTTTCCAGAAAAAACAAATTACAAGGGTAAATATTCAATAAAAATAGATTATAAAGGAGAAAAACATTCTATAAAAAAGCCAACACCTTTTCATGAAGGTATTAATCACTATACCATAAAAGCAGAATGTAATATTCCTGATAATATAGATATTGCTTTTGTAATTGATGCCACAGGCTCTATGGGAGACGAGATTAACTATTTGCAAGAAGAGTTAGGAGATGTAATTACTCGTGTTCATAAAAAAAACAAAAAGCTAAATATAAATATTGCAAGCGTTTTTTACAAAGATGTTAACGATGATTATTTGACTATTAAATACGGATTTTCAGATGTTTTGAGAAATGCTATGGGTTTTATAAAAAAACAATCGGCACAAGGTGGTGGTGATTTTCCAGAAGCAGTTCATTCGGGACTAGATGCAGCAATAAATGACCTTGATTGGAGCGAAAATGCTCGCACTCGTATTATTTTCTTATTACTTGATGCTCCGCCACACAACGAGCAAATAGTTGTTGATAGTCTACAAAATCTAATTCAAACAGCATCAGAAAAAGGCATTAGAATTGTGCCAATTACTTGTAGCGGAATTGACAAAAGCACTGAATATCTGATGCGTTCTATGGCTCTTGCCACAAATGGAACTTATGTTTTTCTTACCGACGACAGCGGAATAGGAGATTCGCACATAGATCCAACCACAGACGAATGGAAAGTTGAAACATTAAACGATCTGATGGTTCGTGTTATAAATCAATACATAACAACTCCTACTTGTGATAATACAATTATTTTTGATAAAGAAGAAATAAACGACACCACAATTATAAGCACTCCCCACGAAATAGATTTAGATTCAAATTTAGTTCAAAATCCAGATTCTTTGGACGTAAAAACCGATATTGAGGAATATAATTATGATGAAGGCTTAAAATATTATCCAAATCCAACACGTGGAAATTTAACAATTGAAATAACTGGCGAAATAAAAGAGCTTTTTCTTGCTGATTATTCAGGAAAAATTCTCCAGCGATTTTCGGAAAATAGAGAAGACAAAATAACTATTGAAATAGGGCAATACCCATCTGGAATTTATTTTATTCAATACCTAAATAAAGATAGGTGGATGAGTGGAAAGGTTGTTTTGATTCATTGAGTTATTAAATTTATTTTAACAAAAAATAATAGTAAAAATTAGGAATTATAAAAAAAAGCGAGTTACTTTGCAACTCGCACGGCTCACAATGATTTGGGCGTTATAGCGGTAATTATATAAAAAACGAAAAGAGAAAAACACCAAATGATTCAATGGTTCGTGCAAGCTCCATAATAGACTGACTGCCAGTGCGTTAAAAAGACGCACTCACTTTCTTTAAGCGTCTTAGAATTAGTAAATTATTCACTAATCCAAAATTACACGAACCATTGATGATTAAGATTACAATATGAAGATAATGTTTTCAAAATAGCAAAACTAAATTTTTATGTGTATTTTCCAGCTTTATTTTTTTCATGGAATTTACACTTGTCTAACAGTTTCTTCTTAGATTACAAAACGCTTGTTATCAGTTAGTTTCCAAGGAAGAAATTAAAAATTATTTATTGTGCAATGACAAAAAATATATCACAAGAGATAGAAAAATACAAAGAGCAACGAGACATGAACATGCTTCTTGAAAGTCGTTGGATTTCTACATTTCTACAATTGCTGTCATTTAAGGATAAAAATGGGCATACTGATATTCCTGCAAAATACAAACAAAATAAATCACTAGGATATTGGGTTCGCAGACAAAGACTTATTTTTCATGAAAAAAAAATAGACCCTTTGCGTGAACAATTATTAAAACTTGCTGGTTTTAATTTTAGATTGCTTGAATTTCATAATTGGGATACAATGTATCAAAAACTTATGGATTTTAAAAAGCAATTTAACCATATACGTATTACCGAAAGTTATGAAGATACACAATTATATAACTGGCTTGTTTACCAGCGTAAATTATATTGGCGAGGAAAATTAGAATTTTCAAAGGTTGAGAAATTAAATAACTTGGGTATAGACATGAAAAACAAAACAATTAATAGCTGGAATGATAAGTATTCTCGATTAGTTGATTTTAAGAAAGAAAATGGACATTTATATGTCTGTCAATCTTTTTCATCTGATAAGCAGTTAATTAATTTTGTAAAAGTAGTTAGACGCAATAAAGATAAAATATTAGAACAACGGCGAAAAAAACTTGACAAGCTTGGTTTTATTTGGAATCCCGGTAAAGAACTTACAATTCTGTTAAACAAAAAACGAGGAGAAGAAATGTGGATGAGGCGTTATGAGGAATTAAAAATCTATAAAAAACAATTTAAAACATGCCACATATTGACAACTAGCAAAACTCACTATTCACTTGCTAATTGGATATCAGTGCAACGCAATAAAGTTGATAGATTGTCACAGAAAAAGATAGCATTGCTAAATGAGATTGATTTTTTTTTCGAAAATTATCCTAAAAAACATAAAAAGAAATGAAAACCTTAAAAGATATAGAGACAAATCTTACAGAAAAAGAGAAAAAAGAACTTGCCGAAATCGTGAAGCGAATAAAAGCTACATGTCAGATAAGAATGATAATTCTCTTCGGCTCTCATGCTCGTGGAGAACAAGTAGATGATTCTCAATATTCCGAAGGAAAGAAAAGCGATTATGACATTTTGGTTATCCCACTTTCGTGTACAAAGAAACTACAAAAGAAAGTAAAATTATTACTCAAAAATCTTTTCCATGACATTATTGATAAAACTGTAAGTTGTTTGGTAGTACCAATAGATAAATTGAATAGCTTATTACACGAGGGACAATATTTTTACACTGAAATAAAAAATGAAGGAATTTATTTATACAAAACAGGAAGTGTAGAATTGGAAGATGCTGTAATTCTTAGCCCACAACGAGAAAGAGAAATTGCAGAAGAATATTTTGAATTGTGGTTTGGTCAGTCAAAAGAATTTTATAAAACAGCAAATTATCAAATTAAAGAAGACATGATTAGAATGTCTGCATTTAACCTTCAACAATGTGCAGAAAGTTGCTATAAATGTGTAGAATTAGTACTAACCAGATACTGCCCAAAAGAACATTTGCTCACAGAACTCAAAGAAAGAGTTGTAAAGCTAAATTCTGAATTTGAAATTCCATTTCCTTGTGAAACGCCAGAACAAATAGTATTATTCAATCATTTAGATTTTGCCTATACTGGTGCAAGATACAATAAAGATTATACCGTAACATATGAACAATTAGAATATTGGAAAAATGAAAATGAAAATTTGATGAATATAACTAATGAAATTTGCACATCACATATTGAAAAGTTAAGAGAAAAAGAAAACGATAGCAAAGAAAACTGAAAAAAAATTTAACAAACGAGATTTTAACCGTAAATGGATTAGATAATAAAGAAACAAAATGTCAACAGTTTTTAATGGTTCGGTTTGCATGATAATGATTTGAGTGTGTAACATATTGGGGGAGTTTGGTTGCAAGTTACATCTTACAGGTTTCGCAATGCGATTATAAATTATAATTTGTTGTAATTATTTTTCATGTTTATTATAAAAAACGACTACTCTTGTTTCGCTTTGCGAAACTTGCAACCTGCAACTTGTAACACTTCCCCCCAATATGTTACACACTCTAAATGATTTAACTATGAAAAATTTAAAACCTATTTTTTATATCGGAATAATTTCAATTTTAATTGCAAATTTATTTAGTTCGTGTGCACCTGCTTATATACCAAATGTTGTCAATACGCCTTTGTTAAGTAATAAAGGAGAAGTTCAAGTTGCTCTTAATAGTGCATCAAGTGGTTTTGACCCACAAGTAGCCGTGGCTCTAACCGACCATATTGGAATTATGGTAAATGGAAGTTTTAAAAACTCTGATAGCGACTCATCAGATAATTTTCATAAACATAATTTTGGCGAAATAGGAATTGGACGTCATAGAAAATTTCAGAATGTCGGAAGAATTGAAATATTTGGAGGATATGGTTATGGAGATGTAGATATAAGAACCACCTATAATCTTTTTGGTTCAGAAACATCTAATATTACAGATGTTATCTATCACAGAGGTTTTATACAATCCAGTATCGGTTTTACATCAGATTTTTTCGATATAAGTTTTACACCAAGATTTGTATTAGTTCACATGAGACCGAAAGATAATACATTCAAAAATATAACAAAACCTTTTGCTGAACCAGTCGTTTCAATGAAATTAGGATATAGATATTTTTTCCTAACGTCACAATTTGGACTCTCACTCCCTTTAATAAGCACAAATAATCAAGATTGGTTTGCATGGAATCCTTTTATTCTTTCGTTTGGCATTACTTTCAAGTTTAGAAAAATATACAATAACCAACCACCGAGTTATAACTAATACCAAACCGTTGGGACTGGTTCAGTTTAATTCTACTTTAGGGCACTCCTATAAACCCAAAACTCTGCGTTATACAAAATTATTAAAATAC